>JBDLTO010000272.1:0-5555 GCA_039805815.1 Bacteroidota bacterium
CCCAATAGAAACTGAGACAGATCTTCCGGTAACTATAGCAGAACATTTCAAAGAAGTCAATGGGCGGCGCGGCAGGACTATCAACGAATTCATGAACAGTATTAAGCATGGCCTGATAGATCTCTTTAAAGAAGAAGGAGATAAGCAACTCTGAAAATCAAACTTAACCTATAACCAGCAACCCATCAATTTCTAAATTTCTGCAACATGATACAATTCGATCTCCCAAAAGAACAATCTTCAATAATCAAAGTGATTGGCGTAGGTGGCGGTGGCAGCAATGCAGTTAACTATATGCATAGTCTTGATATCGGAGGTGTTGACTTTATTGTCTGCAACACCGATGCACAGGCACTTGCATCGAGCAGGGTACCTAATAAAATTCAGCTTGGTCCTTCTCTTACACAAGGGTTGGGTGCAGGTGCAAATCCTGAAATAGGAAGGCAGGCAACTGAGGAGAGTCTCAACGAAATCAGGAAGATTCTGGAAGTCAATACCAAAATGGCCTTCGTAACTGCAGGAATGGGAGGTGGAACCGGCACAGGCGGTGCTCCTATCATAGCCCAGATCTGTCGCGATATGGGTATATTAACGGTTGGTATTGTAACTACGCCTTTTTCTTATGAAGGCAAAAAGCGGGCATTGTACGCTACTGAAGGCATTGATCAGCTGAAGTCTTGTGTAGACACGCTCCTTGTAATCAGTAATGATAAACTGAGACATCAGTTTGGGAATCTTACCATGAGTGCCGCGCTTTCTACAGCTGATAATGTATTGGCAACGGCTGCAAAATGTATTACAGATGTGATCAATACAACCGGCCAAATCAATGTCGATTTTGCAGACGTATGCACCGTTATGCGTAATGGTGGTGTAGCTATTCTCGGTAGTGCCAGGGCTAAAGGTCAGAATCGTGCGCAGCTTGCAATTGAACAAGCCCTTAATTCTCCGCTCTTGAATGACAACGATATCCGCGGCGCACAATGGATTCTGATTAACATCAATTCAAAGGCAGGGGTCACTGAATTTACCATGGATGAAGTTGAAACAATCCAGCAGTTCCTCATCGCTCAGGCGGGAGAGGATACAGATATTATTCTCGGATTGGGTTATGACGAGAGTCTGGGTGAAGACATCAGTATAACAATCATAGCAACGGGTTTTGAGCAGAAATCAGCAGCCGTTGCAATCGGACAGGCACCACGTGAGCAAGCCAAAGACGACAGGATTATGCTGACACTCGAAATGGCGGCTCCTGTAAAAACTGTTGCTGAAGTTAAGTCAGATATCGTGGAAGAGGAAGTACCTGTTATACAATCAGCTCCGATTGTTGAAGTGGAATTGAGCAGTGATGAGACTCCCATCGTTTTTGAACTCGGGTTGAGCATGGAGGAAAAACCAATGCAGGTAGTTAAACCCACTGAAATCAAATCTGAAGTAGCATCTGTTCCTTCAAATGAATTACGGAAGTCAACACCTTCATCAGGATTCCTCACAAAGCCTTCTGTCATTTATGCGAATACTGAGAATGTTCCCGAGAAAACTTCACCAGTAGTTGAACCTGATCAGCCTAAAGCACTTGAACAAAATAATTCAGTTAAAAATGTAACTCCAGTTAGCGAAGATTCATTTGAACTGGTTTTTCACAATGATCGGGCAGCGACACCAGTGCGCGAGGAAATGCAATCAATAGATCCAATGCAATACCAAAGACAGCTGGCTTCCGATGAAGCTGAAGCACAGAAAGCCAAAGCTGCTGAGCGTTTATATAAGCTGAGGAATCTTTCATTCAATTTCAATGCTACTGATCCCCATAATGAATACGAACAAGTTCCTGCATATGTTCGACATAACCTTCAGCTACAAGGTTCAACGCTTGCTTCAGTTGAAAAGTTTTACAGCAGTTATGCCGTTGGAACCGACGAAGACAACGGTATCCAAATCAGTACCATAAATACTTTTCTAGACGGTAAAAAACCCGATTGATTGGTGTGTTTCCCCTGGGAAATACACTTGAAGTTCCTATATGAAAAACCAACATGTAACCGTACCAATCGGCCCTGGGTTTCTACCCGGGGCTTTTTTATGATTTCGTTGCAATCGTTCTGCGCTGATCGCGTAAATTTGCACCAAATTCAACAATATGCCCACTGTTTTGATTACCGGCGGTACAGGGATGATCGGTACAGCGCTCAGCAGACATCTCCTTCATCAGGGATACGATGTGATTATTCTATCCAGGAATCCTATTGAAACCGCTACGGCATACAAAACAACATCACAGCAAAACAGCTTTCGCCCAAGTGGCAGGATCTTCTATGCCAAATGGGATACCGATGCCATGGTCATTGATCCGCAGGCTATCGCACAGGCTGATCATATTGTTCACCTGGCTGGTGAAGGGGTTGCCAAAAAAAGGTGGACTAAAAAGCGGAAGGAAGCCATTCGCCTCAGCCGTACCAAATCGAGCGAGTTGCTGTACAAGTGCCTCTCTTCCAATCCCAATAAGGTGAAATCAGTCATTTCTGCATCTGCAATAGGCTGGTACGGACCAGACCAGGGTGTTCCATTTACGGAGGATATGCCATCTGCTGATGACTTTCTCGGACAAACTTGTAAAGCCTGGGAAGAGAGCATTGACAAGGTACAGGAGCTGGGTAAGAGACTGGTAAAGTTGAGGTTGGGAATAGCCCTGAGCAATGAGGGTGGCGCGTTGGCCGAATTCAAGAAGCCAGCAAGAGTGGGTGTTGCAGCCATTTTGGGATCAGGTGAACAAGTTACCAGTTGGATCCACATCGATGACCTCTGCCGGGCCTTCATCCATGCCATAGAAACACCGGAAATGGCCGGGGTGTATAACTTGGTTGCCCCACAACCAAGCACCAACCGTGATCTTACACTCGGCATCGCCAGGGCCATGAATGGGGCGTTTTCTATCCCGGTAAAGGTGCCTGCTTTCGCATTGAAACTGATGATGGGAGAGATGAGTATTGAAGTATTGAAAAGCACAACAGTAAGTGCATCAAAAATCCAGCAATCCGGCTTTAATTTTATCTATCCCAATATAGATTCAGCTTTAAAACACCTGATTGGTTAAAACACCCCCTTTGTCATCTACGGTCATTTGGTAGGTGCCCCCAATGACAATGGCAACATTTTCCCTTTCATGACTGATTGGGAATCCAAAACATTTTGGGTATTTGTATTCCCTGACGTGTGCATTTATGATTTCATAAGCGGTTTGTCCAAATGGCCTATCTGTATCTTTATTGTCAGTAAAGCCACCCACAACCAGTCCTCTCAGTTTTTTGAAAATGCCTGCCCTTTTCAGCTGGAGCATCATCCTGTCTATGTTGTAAAACTGCTCACCAACATCTTCGAGGAAAAGGATCTTACCATCGGTCTTGTAGACTGCATTACTGCCGATAGCATGCGCCATGATGCATAGGTTGCCGCCAATCACCCTACCCTTTGCTTTACCTGTTGTATTGAATGGGTGATGGGAAGAGGAATAGCAGGATGCTTTCCCTTCAAGGGTATCCTTCAGGGAGTGGATAAATCGGTTCTCGCCCGCATCTTGGTTGAAGGCACCGGCCATGGGGCCGTGTATGCTGGCAATTTGCAGCTGCTCATGCATGAATCCATGCAGAACGGTCAGGTCGCTGAAGCCTACTATCCATTTCGGATTTTTTTTGAAAGTCTTCCAGTTTATTTGGTCGAGTATCCTCGTGGTGCCATACCCACCCCTGCCACAAAGGATTGCATGGATTTCGGGATTGTCGAGCATTTGTTGCAAATCCGTCAATCGCTCGTCATCCGTTCCGGAAAAATAATTTTTGGAACTGCCTCCCAAAGTTTTCCCCTCCACAACACGATATCCCCATTTTTTCAGTGTCCGGATGCAACTGGCTGCTTTTTCTGCTGGCATGTATCCTGCAGGGCAAACGATGCCAATGGTTTGTCCTTGCTGAAGTGCTGGTGGGATTTTCATTTTTTTTGAAATAGAACTATGTATATGAATATAAGTAATTTTTAAAGATTATTAAATTCAAGCCATAAATCTTCATTCATGTAATATTCAAAATTTCTCTTGTCAATTTCAGACCTCTTCTTTTCAATTAATACTTTATTTGTTTTATTGGTTAATTGCCATTTTAAGTTAATTCTACTTATAGCTTCATTTCTGTTTTTCTTTTGGACAGCAGGATTTTTGTTAGATAATCCAAGTAGTTTGTTGATCTCTTCAATTGACATAGAACCATGTTTTCTGGTTGCCATAATGAGTTTTTTTAATAATGCTTTTTCAAGATCACTGAATAACTGAGAAACATTATAGGTTGCCTCAGGTTCTTGAGATTTTGTAGTTTCATCTTTGATTTTTGGAACAAGATTTTTGATAGCCCAAATATTACTTTTACTTCTTTTAAGAATCAAATAGCTGATTATAGCTCCAATCAAAATACCAATACCTGTGATTAACCAATTAAATATTGTTAATTTATCTATGAAACTAATATTCATTTCTTGTGAAATATAGTTTTCCTTTTGGTCAACTATTTTTCTGCTTTTTGCAAACTTTGAGGTATTAATTTTTACACTATCTATCTCATTGGATTGATCATTTCCAAAGTAAATCCAGTCTCCAGAAGAATAGGCTAAGTTTACATGCGAAATACTGAATATTTTCTTGAGCTGATTTGTTGTTTTTTGATCGGGGACTAAAATCAGGTTATTCCTGAAATCCAGAAAATCACTTTGTCCAGCGTGCCCCTTTATTCTTAAGACGCCATTTTTGTGAAAAAAAATCATCAGATGACCCTCGTCATCCACAACACCAACATTTTCCCAATTTTTTTTTGCAAGATCAAGTTTATAAAGTTCATTTATTTTTACTGTTGAATCTCCTTGGAATATATCATGTATAGACCTTTTATACAGCAATAGTTTATTAGTTGTTTCATCAGTCCATATGTAAGATTGTCCTGTTGGGTTAAATTGAGAGCTTATTTCTCTGTCTGTTGGGATAGCCTCCCATTCACCTATTTCAAAGTCAAATTTTCTCAAAATTCCATTACTCTTCCAAAAACCATATCCACCATAGCTATACAGAGAATCATTGTGTGTAAAGTAGGCAGCATTGAAAGTGTTTCCGCTAAAATAGGTAGAATCAATTCTATTAAATTCTAGTTCATTTTTTATCATCTCAATCTTAAATATCATTCCTGTTCCATCTATACCAATATAAAGTCCATTATTATTTTTTAGGAAATAAAATCTTTCATTAATTAGTTTTTTCGAGAATTTTGAAGTTGAAAAATAGGTCCTGGGTAAACGATTGTCCTGATGTTGCCAAACTTGTTTGATACTTCCATTTATTTCGATCATCCTTTTGATGATGGCTGGTACTGGAGTTTTTGCGGAAAGCCCCGCGTTGAATATTCCTAGAAAAATTATTGTAGCGCTTATTTTAATCATCTTGAATAATTTCTATTACAAATCAAAGTAATCGGGTGCATTTAAATGCCAAATGAGTGATTTTGTTTGAAACCGAATTA
>JBDLTO010000273.1:0-2791 GCA_039805815.1 Bacteroidota bacterium
TGTCTCTCATCATTCTCTTCATCTGTATCGCTCTTTTTATGATTGGATACATCAAAGGTGAAGATCCAATTGTGATGCTGCTTACAGCCATATCCCTTGCAGTTGCAGCCATACCAGAAGCCTTGCCTGCATTGATAACCATCGCACTGGCAAGAGGCGCAAAAAAAATGGTAACAAAAAATATATTGATCAGAAAACTGAATGCAGTTGAAACACTTGGTTCGGTTACCTATATCTGCACAGACAAAACAGGTACACTCACCCAAAATAAAATGAAGGTTGTCAGCAATATCTCGCATCCTTCACACATCCATATACAGATGGAAACCTCAAACCTTAATCTCTGCATGGCTTTGAATCACGATGTAGAAATGAATGCAGCCGGAGATTGGAGAGGAGATCCCACAGAAATTGCACTGGCAGAATTTTATATGAAAACACATGGCATTTCCAATATGCAGCGCATCCGCAAAGAATTCTCCCGTGTCTATGAATTTCCTTTCGATGCCGTGAGAAAATGCATGACAACAATCCACAACTATCACAACAAATACATCGTAATCACCAAAGGTGCTGCCGAAACGCTTAGTAAAATGCTGCTTCCGGAATACAACGCTATTCAAATTAATAATGAAGTTGAGCAACTGTCTTCCGAAGGCAAACGCGTTATTACCTATGGATTTAAAATCATCGAATCACTAGATGAATCACCTGTAACAACAGCAATTGAAAATGAATTACATTTCGCCGGATTAACGGGCATGATTGATCCTCCCAGAGAAGAGGTAAAAGAAGCCATTCAACAATGCAAAACTGCAGGAATTCATACTGTTATGATTACAGGTGATCATCCCAAAACCGCTGCTTCAATAGCTGCAGAAATCGGTTTGATTGAACAGGATGAATGGGTTGTTACAGGCAAAGCTTTAAACGAAATGAACGATCAAACTTTTGCAGAAAAAATAGAAAAAATCAGGGTATATGCAAGAGTCTCTCCTGAACAAAAGCTAAGGATCGTTCGCACACTGCAACAAAAAGAACACTTTGTAGCCATGACGGGCGACGGTGTGAACGATGCCCCATCTCTTAAAGCTGCTAATATTGGTGTTGCCATGGGGATAAGCGGTACCGATGTCAGTAAACAGGTTGCGCAAATGATTTTACTCGATGATAATTTTGCCAGCATCGTTAGAGGCGTAAAGGAAGGCAGGCGGATTTATGACAATATCAGGAAGTTTGTTAAATACATCATGACCTGCAACAGTGCTGAAATATGGACTCTTTTACTGGCACCTTTCTTCGGACTGCCTGTTCCGCTGCTGCCTATTCATATATTGTGGATTAACTTGGTAACAGATGGTATACCCGGACTAACACTTGCCGGAGAAAAATCAGAACCGGATATCATGTCCAGGCCTCCAAGAAAAACAGGTGAAAGCCTGTTTGCAGGTGGTCTTGGATTTCACGTCATCTGGGTTGGAATGTGTATGGCAGGAATTACACTCGCGGTTCAAAACTGGGCATTAAAAAATGATCATGCACATTGGCAAACAATGGTATTCACCGTCTTGTCTCTTGCTCAACTTGCTCATGTGCTGGCCATCAAAAGGGAGAAGAGTCTTGTTATTTCAGGCGGACTATTCAACAATATGTCTCTGATATGGGGAGTTCTCTTCACTTTTGCCCTTCAAATGGCAGTAATTTACCTGCCTTTAGCCAGTAAAATACTGAAAACAGCTCCACTGACATTGCAGGAATTGCTCATCTGTATTGGCGGCGCAGCTTTGCTTTTCCACGCTGTGGAAATAGAAAAACTGCTTAAAAAACTTTTCAAATCAAAATGATATTCATCACCTGATTGATTCAGGTAAACTGAAAGCCACATAGCTATCTCCATTGGGACCACCCCACTTGGAGCCTCCACAGGCTATCACCACATATTGCTTGCCATCCACCGCATAGACAGCGGGAGTGGCCACGCCTGAAGCTGGTAAAGTGGTCTCCCACAGCAGCTTTCCGGTTCGCTTGTTGAATGCCCTGAATTTGCTGTCTGCCGTTGCGCCGATAAACAGCAATCCGCCTGCAGTAATGACTGATGCGCCGTAGTTTTCTCTGCCAGTAGTGGGTATGCCTTTTTTCTTGAGCTCTTCAAACTCGCCAAACGGAATCTTCCAGAGATACTTTCCTGTTTGCAGGTCAATGGCATTGAGTGTGCCCCATGGCGGTGCAATAGCAGGATAGCCATCCTTGGTAAGAAATTTATTATACCCGGTAAACCCATACAATTGGACAGGCGCACCGTTATTTTTATTAGCTGAGGTATTGTAAACGAGCTGATGTTCTTCCTTTAAATTCAAAACATAAGCAGCAATGGCATTTTTCTGCGCTGCACCAAGCTGATTGAAACCTGGCATCATCTTCCTGCCAGTTGTGAGCAGCTGTACAAAACTTTTCTTATCATACTTTTTTCCTGCATCTGCAATGGCGGGAAAATTACCATTACCCTGCATCGTAGTACCATGACAGTTTCGACAATACTGCTCATAACCCTGCATACCTGCCTGCAATAGGGTCTGCACCTTGGCGGTTTCCTTCTTGTTCTCTACCATGTTCAGCACCCAGGCCATTTCGTTGGCATTGACATACAATACATTGGTCACGGGGTCAACAGACGGACCACCCCATTCTCCTCCACCATCATAGCCAGGTAGGATTAAGGTGCCCTGCACAGAAGGTGGGGTAAAAATTGATCCGGCGCGGTATGCTAAAAACTGTTGCTTCAATTGTGCAT
>JBDLTO010000274.1:0-4869 GCA_039805815.1 Bacteroidota bacterium
TGAAAACAGTATTGTACCTGCAGGCATATTATTGCGCAGTACTTCACTGCCATTAATATATATAACAATACCGTCATCACGTTTATAACGCAAAGTTGCTGAACTTAACGATGTAAGATCAACAAGAGAGATTTGTTTTCTAAAGTAGGTTGTGATGAATTTCGCAGAACTGTTGGCACCAAATCCAACCACTGTAGCTTCTCCCCCATCGCCATAACCCAGCTCCCCATTACCAGATTTCCATGAAGCATCATTAAAATTAGTCTGCCGCCAAGCAACACCTTGATCTGTGCCATTATCGAGGTATTTCCAGGAAGAGCCAAATGCAAAAGTTGAAGGCAAATTAACCATGGCTGCATTGACGGCTACATTTATGTCGTCTGTTGCTTGTGCACCTGTATTGTCTCTCACTGTGAGCCTGATGACATAGGTCCCGGCGGTGGTCAATCCCGTTACTGACGTTGCAGCAGACGTTGCTGCTGAGAAAACAGCAGTCGCAGGTCCACTCACCTGACTCCACGCATATGAAGCAATAGTGCCATCCGGATCCGAACCTGACCCAGTTAGCTGAACCGATGAAACAGGAAGGGTAATAGATTGATCCACTCCGGCATTGGCTGATGGAAGTTGGTTTGCTGCTGTTTTGGGTACAGCTATTAAGGTCAGGTCAAATGAAATATCTGAACTGTTGGGTGCATCTTGATGTATCTCTACAGCGATTACATTATTGCCATTGCGGAAAAGGGTCTTAGACAGTGATTGGGTCAGCAGTGTTGCCCCATCATCTACGGCGGATGCCGAAGCTCGAGTGGTATTGCTCACAGCTGTGGTTGGCATGTTGGTACGGAATGCCTCACTACCATTGATGTAAACAATTGCACCATCATCCCGTTTCAAACCCAAGCTAAAGCTGGTGTATGCGCTTGTGTCTGCAATTACAATTGTTTTCCTGAAATATGTAGTAATAAATTTTGAAGCTGCCCTCGTTCCAAAACTCACGATAGTAGCTTCATCTCCATCTCCATATCCCAACTCAGCATTCCCCGTTTTCCAAGTTGCATCACTGAATGTGTTGGATCTCCAGGCTGTTCTCTGGTTAGATCCATTGTCAAGGTACTTCCAAGAAGATTTCAATGGAATAAGAGAAATTTGTGCTTCCACGTCGAGATGCACCATTGAAATCAACAAAACTGTCAAGAGAAAAAAACTCTTTTTTCTTGCGACCATAACAAGTGTTTATAAACAAATTCAGTTAGCTAACATGAGTTCAAAAGATATTGGAGAATGCAATTCCGGAGATAACCAAATGCAGACAAAATTAGTGTCCTAAATGATAAAAATAATTAATCGTTTTTAATTGATGAAAAAAATCAGATTCACAAGCTTTATAAGATGAAATTTCATTATGCTCCTGAAGTTGTCAAGGATGATTTTGAAGTTCAGCAAATGAAGAAACGCATAACTGAACTTGAGAATTAGCTGAAGGTTGCTGAACTAAAGGCAGTAGCCTTTTCAACGATGGTGGATACTGCAGAGCAGGATTTTAAGATTGCCATCAGAAAAAACTAGAATACCAAACCATAGAATACATGAAGCATCATCTTCAACAATGTTTGGTTATTCATGATCTGAGGAACGCTTTGTTTCAGTTGTTTTAAGCTGCTTTTTATTTTTTATTGGAGTTGACTTTAGCCTGTTGGATGCTTTCAACGCCTTATCCAATATCATCTCAATCTGACCATTCACGCTCCTGAATTCATCGTCTGCCCATTTTGCCAAAGCATTGTATGCCTCTTCATTGATTCTCAAGACAAAATTCTTTTTTGTAAGTGACATGTTGTTGAAATCTGGAATTAATAAAGTGTACCCGTATTCAGCACAGGAGACGCTGCTTTGTCGCCGCAGAGTACTACCATGAGGTTGCTTACCATTGCAGCTTTTTTATCATCATCCAACGTTACTATGTCTTTTTCAGAAAGCATCGCCAATGCCATTTCCACCATGCTTACTGCGCCTTCTACAATTTTTGTTCTTGCCGCAACAATGGCAGTGGCCTGTTGCCTTTGAAGCATTGCCCCGGCTATTTCTGCAGAATAAGCAAGGTGGCTGATCCTGGCTTCCTTGATGATAACTCCTGCGTTGGAGTATCGCTCGCTCAATTCGGCTTCCAGCATTTCGATTACCTTTTGTCCACCATCCCTTAAGGTGATATGCACCTTTTCATCTTCAATATTGTCATATGGATAACTTGTAGCGAGATGTCTGACTGCCGCCTCACTTTGGTTTTTGATGTATTCATTAAAATTGGCAACATCAAAAACAGATTTGTAGGTATCACTTATTTGAAAAACGACCACGGCAGTTATTTCAATGGGATTACCAAGCTTGTCGTTCACTTTCAACCTGGTGCTTTCCATGCTTTGTGACCTAAGCGATACCTTCAATTTTGTATATAGGGGATTGACAAACTGAAGTCCGTTTTCTTTAACAGTTCCTACATATTTCCCAAAGAAAGTGAGCACTACAGCATAGTTTGGGTCAACAATCATCAAGCCCTTTACAACGATTATAGCTGTGAGTATAAGCCCGATTCCCATGCCAATTAAAGTATATGAAACATTGCTTCCGAGCGTTGAATTAAATAATCCAATCACCCCCATCACTAAGAAAAGGATTGCAAGCATCACTGCTTGATAACCTGAGAATGGCTTAAATAATTTTTCAGTAGTCATAATATGATATTATTTTGATATCATAAAAGTATCAAATATATTCTGATTTTTTTTCTAATTTCATTTAAAAATCCTTGATTGCATAATTCTCTTCAATTCTAGAGACGATGCTAAACTTCATTAAATGATTTACCAAAGTAATATTGCCTATTTGCTTGCAATTTAATTTGCTACGAAATTAGCATGTGTTTGCTGCAGAAATGTTTTGAAATTGGTTTTTTGGAGTGTTTTTGATATTCAGTATAGCATATTAGCCTTCACTCTTTCAAGATATTCAGAAGGTGTGCATCCCACTTCGCTTTTAAATGCAGAGAAAAAATTGGACCGTGAAGAAAATCCGGATTGGGTTCCAATGCCCTCGATGGTTAGGGTTTCGTTTTTACCCTGCTCAAGCAATTCTTTTGCATATTCAATCCTGAGTTTTTTTCGCAATTCAGGGAATTTGACTTTAAGCACCTTGTTCATGCAAAAATAAACATGATGCCTGGGAAGATTCAAGGCTTGAACCAGCTTATCCATCGTGAAATCCTTGTCGAGGTATGGTTTTTCCTGGATAAGATAGTCCATGACGGCCTTTGCCGACTCCTGCAAACCTTCTTCCAATTTGTCTTCAGTCAGCTCCTGATCCTGATTGGAATGAGGTTCGGTGTTTTCCATGGGGGTAATTGTTGACGCTTTCAAATCAACCGGGTCTCCCATTCTACTTTTTTTGACATGTATGTGCAATGCTGGGATGCCATAAAGGATTTGCGGGAATGTTAAAAGGGCTAAAGGAATAATCAATAGTGGAATGAAACATACATAATTGAAAATCACAAATAGTGTATGCCAAAGACCTACTTCAGGATGCTCTGCCAAAACGAGGATCAGTGAACTGGCATAATATCCTAGAATTGCAATAAGCATGCAGGAGACAAGCACTTTTAACCAGGTAAAGGTTATTTTTTCCTGAATTTTGGGAATCAGGGTTTTTTCCTGTTTTCTGGGATAGTGGCGGTACAAAATGAACATGGTTACCAAAACATAAGCAAGCATCTGCAGCCCTCTTATTACAAAATTGACACTACTGGGAATCAGCCAATTGGCGTCGAAACTTTTTACCGTATTGTTGTTACTGATCAGTGAAGATGCTACTGAATACTTGTAGGCTGTGGATGTAAACCAATAGGGTGCTACATTGGCCAGCACGATGATAGCGGGTACAAAATGCCAATAATCTTGCCGTGTCAGGGCTGCATTATCCTTCAGCGTACCCCTCACATAGAAAAACAGCATTGGTCCAATCAAGAAATACAAGGGAGAGAAATTGTTAAAAACAATCATGATAATGTCTAAAGGACCTTTATTCATGATGGATGCTTGCAGTAAGCTGTGTATTGCAACAAACAAGAGCATCAGGAAAAGATACAATGCGTTGGCGTTTCTTTGCCTATTGAAGAAAATCAACAGGAATGCTAAAACAATGGTTGCCAAAGAACTGTATAACGGCATACTTTTTTATAGGTATTTTATTATTGGGTTCTAATTTCCAATAATGTCCAAAAATACAGCAATTATTTCCCATCAGAAAATGGAGTTCTTTTATCAGACCAACGAATGGTCTAATGCTATTAATGTACATAGCATCTTATTAAATAACCTTCTCGGTAGACTATTATTTTAAAACAAAAAAGGTTATCCAAATAAAAACCGTCATATTGCGGTATACTATTGAGCCTGACAACTCTTGCAAGATTCCCCCACCAGAAGCAGGTAAAATTCTATCTGACATATAAATCAAATTGAATCCATGAAATTTACCCCATTTTCTGGCTCTAAACTGCATTCATTCCCTTTCAAGTCTAGTCCATTTCTTATCATTATGATCGTTTCTGCAATCATTTTGCTGCTCCAATCCTGTTTTTTCAATGGTGAAGTAGCCTTGGAAAATCAAGTGATTCAAAAAGGCAATAATAATTTGGTGGGATCAAGTGCCTGCAAAAGTTGTCACTCCGATATTTACAATGATTTTATAAAGACATCACATAAAAGCTCAACAATGTCCCCCACCAAGGAAAATATCAGGGGGAGTTTTGAAGAAGGGAAAAACAGCTATTTATTCAATGCTTATGATGGAGTTTTGATGAAGCATTTAGAT
>JBDLTO010000275.1:0-3280 GCA_039805815.1 Bacteroidota bacterium
TGGAGCTTCTCATTTAAAGTAACGTAGTCAGGATTCTTGCCTGCTTTTGCAAGTTCAAGTGATTTATCAGAAGCTGTTTTGGCTTCAGATTTTTTTCCCAACATGGCTAGACAACGGGCTTTTTGATACCATACCCAGTAAGCGGCTGGTGTTTGCTCTGTTGCTTTATTCAGCCATTCGGCAGCCTTATTCAAGTCCTTATTGTTATCCATGTAGTACATGGCGGCATTGAAATAAGGTTTGTTGTCTTTATTCATGAGGTTATCAATCTGTCCCATGATTTTAGTATCAATATCTGCTTTGATTGTAAACGCAACAGAAGTGTTTGCCCACAACAAACTTACTTCTATCGCATCAGCTTTTACATTATCAAAAGCGATCATGAATGTTTCGATTGAAAAAGGTAGTTTCTGGGGAGTGGCTTTCACTCTGACAACATCCATCTCTTGTTTGTATGCAGATGGGGAAGTTACATCAACCTGCTTTGAAATGATGATAGTCCACTCCGTAGCACCAGGAATGCTGAGGAGTCCATATTTTCCTGCAGGAACTTTTTTGTCACCAATGATGACTTCGTCTGAAAATGTAAGTGTAGTTGCACCATTAGCTCCCGTGCGCCATACTGCTCCATAAGGTACAAGATCTCCGAATATTGTTCTGCCTTTCCCATTAGGCCTTGCATAAGAGAGTTCAATTGAGCCCAGACCGAATTCCTGTTTTACAGTCTGTCCAGTAGATGGAGCTGGCGTTTTTAAAGCCTGGCCCTGCACCATATAAACAGATGCGATTAAAAAAAGACTTGAGAGTATTTTTTTCATTTCTTAAAATTTGCTGTAAAACTAGTCAATTCAATTGTTATTTTTTCAGGAGCTCGTATTCATCTTTTTTTAGCCTGGCGTCAAAAAAGAAAGTCCCCAGTGGAAGCCATGCAGCCATAAACGCTAAAATGAATTTTTTTAATGGCCAGTTGTAGGTTTCTTTTGCATAAAATGCGAGTGCAACATAAGACACAAAAAGAAAGCCATGTGCCCATCCCGTAAACTTTACTGCAAGTGGTTGACCAAACCAATATTTCAAAGGCATGGCAATGAGCAACAGTATAAGAAATGAAACTCCCTCTGCAATTCCGATTTTTCTCAGCAACTTTAAAGTTTTTAGATTCATATACTTGTATTTGGTAAAGTTCCCCGAAACTAAATTATTTATTTGAATCCGGGATGATACTTTCTGAGTGTTTCTCTTAGAAAGTTTTTGTCAAGGTGTGTATATATTTCAGTTGTGGTTATACTTTCATGTCCTAGCATTTCCTGAACTGCCCTTAGGTCAGCTCCGCCTTCCACAAGGTGAGTAGCAAAGGAATGTCTGAAAGTGTGTGGTGAGATATTTTTTAGAATTCCTGCATTTTTTGCCAGCTCTTTGATTATGTAAAATACCATAACCCTAGAGAGTCCTTTACCCCTTCTGTTGATAAATAGATAATCTTCGAATCCTTTCTTTTCTTCTTGATGGATTCTAATCTCAGAGAGATAAATCTGGATACACTTTAAAGCATCTTTGCCAATAGGGACAAGCCTTTCTTTATCTCCTTTACCGATCACCCTAATAAATCCTATTTCATTGTAAATATGTGATCGTCTCAATGTGATCAATTCGCTTACACGTAAACCACAACTGTATAAGGTTTCTAGTATGGCTTTATTTCTGGCACCTTCTGGTTTGCTCAAGTCTACTTGAGCGATAATGCTTTCAATTTCTTCAAATGTCAGTGTGTCGGGTAACGTTTTTTTAAGTTTAGGTGCAGTCAAAAGTGTTGTTGGGTCATTCTTAGTGATTTCTTCTTGCAAACAATACCTGTAAAAAGCCCTGATTCCTGAAATTATTCTTGCCTGAGAACGGTCACTCATCCCCAGTTCAGCAATCCATTTTATGTAAGCTTGTAAGGATAATAAATCAAGTGTTGCAGGTGTATGAGTGCTGGAGGTAAAAACTAAAAACTGGATTAATTTTTCCAAATCTGCCCCATACGCTTCTATTGTATGCAGGGATAATGATTTCTCGAGTTTTAAATGGATCAGGAAGCCCTTTTTGTATGAATCCCACATCCTTTGTATTTTCAGATTCTAATTTAGAAAGATTGATTACCTTAAATTTGAATCTAAATTACAAATATTACTTTTTGCTCAATGCTATGAAATCCATAAATCTTAAAGCGTTTAAAAAATCAGTAGAGACGAATAAGCGAAAAATGAGACTCTTTCTTAGTCGCCTTGAAAAGAATCCGCCAAGGCGCCTAGATAAAATAGCAGAAGAAGTTGACCGCCAAGTATGGGCGGAGACTGATTGTCTGACTTGTTCAAACTGTTGCCGTGTCATGACTCCAACATTTACCAAAAATGATTTAAACAGGATTTCTAGTCATTTTGGACAAACTCCGGATGAATTCAAGGAAAAATGGCTTTACCTGGATAAAAGTGGAGACTGGATGAATAAGACAACACCTTGTCAGTTTCTTGATCTTAAATCTAATATGTGTTCAATATACCCGATCAGGCCTGAAGACTGTTCTGGCTTTCCGCATTTGACAAAAAAGAAGATGAAGGCATACATTCATGTTCATAAACAGAATTTAACATACTGCCCCGCAACCTATAAAATGGTTGAAAAAATGCAGCAGATGCAATTGGATAAAATCTGATTAAAAGGGATATCCGATTGCAAACTGAAAAGTTGGCTTGTTCCAAACATCCTGAACGAACCATCCTCCTGCTTTATCTGCATAAAACTGACTTGCAGCCGGATTACCCTTATTTTCCGGACTGTACCTGGGATCCTTCACAGGAAATCCCAGATCAAATCTCAGTAAAAAATAACTGAAATCAATTCTGGCTCCAAAACCACTTGCTATTGCAATATCTTTGCCGAGTTTGTTCAGTTTAAACCCTGAGCCAGGTAAACTGCTATTAAGATTATCTCTAAACCAAATATTTCCTATATCAGAAAAAACTGCACCGCGCATCCAAAAGCCATAAAATGGGAATAAATTGAAGCGGTATTCAATGTTTCCTTCAAGCTGTATATCTGCATATTTGTCATTAAATCTTCCGTTGGCTACAGTATCAAAAAATATATTTGATCCTATTCCTAGTTTTCTTATTGACCAACCTCGCATGCTATTCGGGCCACCAGCGATAAAACTTTTGAAAAATGGTAAAGTAACCTCACCTTTTCTGGAACTTGTGTTTAGGGCCAGTCCTGCACCTGCATATGCCCTGAGATGGAG
>JBDLTO010000276.1:0-5724 GCA_039805815.1 Bacteroidota bacterium
CGGGGAATACCGCAAGTATATTATGGCACGGAAATTTTACTCGAAAATTCAGCTTATCCCGGTGACCATGGATTTATTCGGACGGATATGCCCGGAGGATGGCAAGGTGACCAAGTCAATGTATTCCAATCAAAAGGATTGTCAGCGGAACAGGTATCCATGCAAGAACACATGCGGTTACTGATGCAATGGCGCAAACAAAATGAGGCTGTCGTTTCCGGCAAAACATTGCATTTTGCCCCATTCAATGACATTTATGTGTACTTCCGCTATACCGGAAATGAAAAGGTGATGGTCATCATGAACAGGAATGAAAAGCAAATCAAGCTCGACCCCATTCGTTTCACAGAAATCATTGGGAATAACAAAAGCGGAAAGGATATTTTTTCAGGTAAGATTATCGATATTACCCGTTCTTTTGAAGTTCCTGCAAAGACTGCATGGGTGTTGGAAATCAATTGACCTGCTACCTGCTCCTCAATCTTTGGAACAAGCCTGCTCCATAGATAACAATTCCTGCCAAATCTCTTTCATGATGGGCAATGTATCAAGGATTTGGTAAGTGCAGCCATCAATGGCATGAACAGGCATGATTCTTTTGGTTGAACTGCTGATGAATGCCCCTTTCGCGTGATGAATTTCTTCCAGCTGGATATCCCTTACCTCCAATGCCAAACCAAGTTGATTTGCTGCCTTAAGGATATTTTTCCTGGTAATGCCTTTGAGCATTCCAGAAGCTGGAGTGAGAAGGGTATGCTCTTGGGTGATCAGGAAAAAATTGGATCTTGGGCATTCCCTGATTTGGCCTTGCTGGAGATAGAGGATGTCATCAGCACCCATTTCCTGCATCCATTGTTGAAGCCAAATGGCCATAAGGTAATCAGTTGTTTTCACTTCAGGCAATTGCCTTTGGTAATCTCTTGTAGCCAACCTGATGCCTGTTGTTGAAATATTATCTGGTGGTGGCGTTAAAGCTTGTTGAATCATTGAAAACCGGGGTTTTGTTACAGTATAGCCATCTTCTGCATCTCCTCCTGTCAACAGCAATTTTAATCCGGAATGTTGCATGCTGTTCTTTTCAACAAAAGTATGAACCAATGCTTCAATATCATCTTTGGAATGATTGATTTCCAGTCGCATATAAGCAGCCGAAGTAAAAAAACGATCCAGGTGGTCAGTCAGAAAAAGCGGATCAGTTCCGTTAATCCGCAGGAAGTCAAAAATGCCATATCCACGCTGGATTCCCAGATCGCCTATTGGAAGGTTTGCCTCAGCAGCAGGCATGAATGCTTCGTTAACGTATGCAAATGTTGTTGCCATAAGTTGAATGGTTTACTGGTTGAGTCAGTAAATTCGAAAGCTAAATTATGGATTCCACTTTGCAACGTAACTTTGAATCCTACAAAAGATACATATGGAAGTTGGAATCGACAGTTTTGCCGCCAGAATGAGTGGGAATAATGAATGGGCTGCCAATGATACGGTGGCCATGGCTGAACTGCTGGAACGAATGGAACATGCAGATAAGGTAGGTCTTGATTATTTTGGTATTGGAGAACATCACCGTAAGGGTTTTTTGGATTCCGCACCAACAGTAATCCTAGCAGCTGCAGCGGCCCGAACTTCAAGAATCAGACTGGGAAGCGCTGTTACAGTTTTAAGTGCTGCTGATCCGGTAAGGGTTTTTCAGAGCCATGCCACTTTAGATCTTATTTCTGCAGGAAGGGCAGAAATGGTTGCAGGCAGAGGTTCATTTATAGATGCGTATCCATTATTCGGACTTGATCTGAACGACTATGATGAATTATTCATTGAGAAACTTGAATTGCTTTTGCAGATTAGGGATCAGGAAACGGTTACCTGGAAAGGCAGATTCAGGCCGGCATTGCAAAATCAGGCTATTTACCCGCGTCCACACCAAAACCCTTTTCCCATATGGTTGGGTGTTGGCGGAACCAGGCAGTCCTTTATTCGTGCGGGAATGCTTGGGCTTCCACTGATGGTTGCAATCATAGGTGGTGAAACACACCGTTTCAGGCCCTTGATAGACCTCTACAGACAAGCTGGTCAGGTTGCTGGTCACTCCCCTGAAAAATTAAAGGTTGGATTACATTCACTAGGCTATGTTGCCAATACTACTCAGGAGGCCCATGATGCCTTTTTTCCGGGATATGCGGCAAGCATGACGCGTATTGGAAAGGAAAGGGGTTGGCCGCCCACTACTAGGGCTCATTTCGAGGCTCAGGTTGGTCCAACCGGAGCATTGCTAGTTGGAAGTGCAGATGAGGTTGCCGCAAAGATCCTGCGTCACGCTGAAGCCCTGGGGGGTATCAGCAGGGTTACATTTCAGCTAGACACTGCTGAACTGCCTCATGCCAAACTGATGGAAACCATAGAAATGATTGGTAAGTCCCTGAAACCAAAACTTTCATAGCAAATTCCAAAATATGATTACTTACAATCCCAAGGACTGGTTTACATTCATATTCAAAATTCATCGCTATGAAACCTTCCGTCAACTCATTCCGCTGATGCTTGGTGTGTCAGTTTATGCGGGACTGATAACCTATCTTGAAGTGCATACATTTCTGAATGCGGATTCGAAAGAATTGACAAGGTCTATTTCAACCATATTCTCCATCTTGGGTTTCACACTTTCATTGATGCTTGTTTTTCGAACCAACTCAGCCTACGATCGCTGGTGGGAAGGTCGAAAATTATGGGGTGACCTTACCAACTGTTCCCGTGCGTTTGCAGCTCATTTGAATGCACTTTTGCCGGATTCTGCATTTGATGAAAAGAAAAAAATTGCTTCTCTTATGTCATCCTTCGCATATGCATTGCGGTTTCACCTCAAGGGTGAAAAAATGCAACGTATGCACCTGACCAATGAATTGGATGAAGTTTACCTGAATCATTTTATAACCTTGTTTGAAGAGGCTCCGCATCAGCCTATGGCTATTTACAAGGAATTGGTTTCCTTACTCTACCAGTTGAAAAAAGATGGATTGATTTCTGAGCATGACATGTACATCATCAAATCTGACCTGAACAAAATGATTGAAGTCTGTGGTGCATGTGAACGTATTAAATCAACACCAATTCCTTTTTCCTATTCAGCATTTCTGAAGAAGTTTATCTTTTTTTATGTCATGTTGTTCCCTTTGATTTATGCCATGCATATGTCCTATTTCATCATACCTGTTACTGTTTTCATTCTCTATGTACTATCCAGTATTGAATTAATCGCAGAAGAGATTGAAAATCCATTTGATGATGCCCCCAATGATTTGCCAACATTCAAAATGGCCAAGAATATTGCCCTGAATGTAAAAATGATTCTGGACTGAAATATCAATCATCCCCGCATAAACTTTTTAATATCATCCTTATGCATCCTGAAGTTGATCAGTTAATGGAAAGGGAAAAAAACTGGAAGCAGGAAATGCTTTTACTGCGAGAAATTGTTTTGGAATCTAGTCTCACAGAGGACTTTAAATGGAAGCAGGCCTGTTATACCTTTAAAGGTAGCAATGTGGTTATTCTGGGTAGCTTTAAATCCTCTTGTGTAATCAGTTTTCTGAAGGGTGTTTTATTGAGGGATGAAAGTCAGTTGCTGCAGTTTCCCGGAGAAAATTCACAGTCGGCAAAATTGTTGCGTTTCACCTCATCGGAAGAAATCATCCGATTGAAACCTCAAATCCTGAGCTATATCCGTGAAGCGATTGCCTTAGAAGAAATGGGTGCCAAGGTGGATACATCAACAACACAATCTCAGCCGATTCCTGACGAACTAGTCAATTGTTTTGAAGCAGACAATCATTTCAAGGAGGCCTTCGAATCACTGACAACGGGACGTCAACGTGCATACCTGATGTTTTTCAATGCAGCCAAACAATCGGCTACGAAAACAGACCGAATAAACAAATACAAATCAAGAATATTAGGTGGTAAAGGAATAAACGACTGTGTATGTGGTCTCTCGAAAAAAATGCCCGGTTGCGACGGTTCGCACAAATACCTGCAGTCTTGATCTTTTCAAAAAGTTATAGGGGAATTGTGAAGTGATTAATGTTCAACGTCTTATGCGAACATGTTGCCTGAGAATCCTGCCATTTTCCTTTAACACATCCATATCAGTCCGCATTCCCCAATATGCAACCCTGGCTAATTTGGCTCCTATAGCCGGATCAACAATAGGGGCAGGATAAACAGTTGAGGTAACGAGCAAAGGCGATTTCCAGGGCTGATGAATGGTCTCTGAATCCAAAGCGGCAAGTTCAGGAATCCATGTTTTAATAAAAACTGCATCAGGGTCGTGTTTGGTGCCATTCAGCACTGGATTATACATACGGATCGTATTGATGCCCGTAACGCCTGCCTGCATTTGGAACTGCGGATAATGTATGCCGGGTTCATAATCGAGAAATAACCTGGCGAGGTGATGAACTCCGCTGCGCCAATCCTGCATCAGGTAGTGACAAAAAAAAGATACTAACATGGCCCTCATCCTGAAATTAATCCATCCGGTTGTATGCAAGCAACGCATGCTGGCATCAACAAGCGGGAAACCTGTTGTTCCTGTTTCCCAAGCGCTTACCAGTTCTTCCTTGTAAGGCAACTCAAGCTTTTCGTAACCTCTGTTTATGCACTCATTTTCATAACGCATTTCATCTTCCATTTTTTGAATGAAATGACAATGCCAGTGTAATCTGGATGCAAAGTCTCGAATTGATTTGGGTTTTGAATTTTGGCTGATTACTTTGGTTGTCGCCTGCCAAACCTGACGCATGCTCATGTTCCCCCATGAAAAATAAGGAGATAACCTGCTGCAGGAAGTTCTGGCCTCCATTGGCTTTGAAATATGTCTTGAATAGTATTGGTGTCTTTTCTCTAGAAACCCTTTCAGATAACGCATGCCATTTCCAGTTCCGGCAGGCTGCATAATCATCCTGTCTGGGTCTAAAAATCTATCACCCGGATCAAAGCAGTCAGGTAACTGTTCATTAGAAACTGCCTTGGCAGGTGAAAAACCATTTGCAATAACAGCATCCTCCATCAATTTATGCCAGTTGGCTTCCCAACCAGCTCGGTTTTTACAGCCCCTGCGCACACCATTCGTTGGAACTTCAAGCCAGCTTATTCCCCTTTGTTTGAAAATTTGTTGAACTCTTTTATCTCGGTCCCATGTAGCTTGAATTCCTGTTTCCTGATAACTAAAAACCTGCTTGATTTCAAATATTTCAATCAGGTATCCAAAAACATCAGTTGCATCACCATGAAAAATATGAATCATGTGTTTATGCAAACTGAGTTCTTGTTGCATACATTGGAGCGACTGCCACTGAAAATTGAGATGTCTTGGTGATGTATCCGGCAGGGTATATAATCCGGGTTCAAAAAAGAAAATAATCAGGTAAGGAAGTTCATCCGATTCTGCCAGGTGCAATGGCAGGTGGTCAGACGTTCGCAGGTCACGTTTCAGCCACACCACATTAACTTGCTTTTTTCCTTCCACCGGTAACGTTTTAGATACACAAAAACCAAAGAATTACATTTTAGAAACACCCTTTTAAACTAATTGTTGTAAAATCGTGTAAGCGATTGATTTGATTTTTTAAATACAATGCCATGATGAAAAGAAGACAGTTTGTCGGAATGATCGGAAACACCACGCTTTGCTTGCTATCAGGAAAACTTTCAGCTTATGCAGGTCTTGATTCT
>JBDLTO010000277.1:0-2969 GCA_039805815.1 Bacteroidota bacterium
TCTTCTTACAGGAGATTTTATACTGCCTCAATATCAGGATTTGTTAACTTGAAAAAAATCCTGAATGCCAAGGTTTAGCATCATTGTACCTGCATATAACAGGGCAAATACTATTTCCAGAACACTTGATAGTCTGTATGCCCAGATAAGTAGAGATTTTGAAGTGATTGTGGTGGACGACGGTTCAACAGATAATACCAGGGAAATTGTTTCGGTATATGTGCAACAAAAAGGACTGAATTATATTTATCAATCAAACAGTGGGGTGTCTGCTGCGAGGAATTTTGGAGCTGTACATGCTATAGGTGAATACCTATTGTTTCTTGATTCTGATGATACAGTTACATCTACCTGGATAAAAAATTACGAAGAAAAAATTTTGGAGCAGGGTGCAGATTTGCTTTATTGTGGTATAACCAGGATAAGGAATGGCGTTGTCATTGGACAGACAGATCCGGCCAATCCCTTCAACAATGGAGTTGCCTACGGCAATTTCATCCCCGGTTCATTTTGCCTGAAAAGGGAATTGTTTGAATCTGTTGGTGGATACGATACAATCCTGTCTTACAGTGAAAATACAGAATTGAGTTTCAGGTTAAAGCAAAAAGGACCTAAAGAAACCTTTATAGCAGCATACAACTTGGAATATCAGGTTTCCGATGATGGATTGAGCAGGAATTGGGTGAACAGAAAAAATGGTATGCTACATATCCTTCAAAAACACAGGATTACCCTCGCAGAAGACATAGATACAAGGTACCGGTTTTTGTCCATTTCGGGTGTGGCTGCTGTGTATACGCGTGATTGGACCGTTGCCCGAAAATCATTTCGGAAAGCCTGTTTAATTAGGCCTTTCAGTTTAATTTGTCACCTGCGTTATGGGGCTTCCTTGTTTCCAATTATCGCAAGTAAAATCTGGAAACAATGACAGAACCTGTTTTTAATCCCCAAAAGTTTGCCGCTTTTATCATTACCCGAGACAGAACTAAATACTTGGACAATACCATCCAAGAATTGAAAGGGCAAACAATTTCACCTGCCCTTATTTTGATAGTGGATAACAGTGAAACTGATCATACAAGGAACCAATATGAAGAATCATCAGGTGAAGGCATAGCCTATATGCATTCCGGTTACAATGCCGGTCCGGCCGGAGGGGCATATTATGGTTTTAAAACACTCTTTGAAAAGGGATATGATTGGGTCATGTGGGTCGATGATGATGACCCACCCAAATTCAACGATATGACAGAGGAAATGGTCAAAATCATTGAAAACAATGCAGCTGTAAGGCTCGGTATGGTGGGAGCTGTTGGAGAACGATTCGACCGTAAATCAGCCAAGACAATAAGATACAGGGACCAAGAACTCAAAGGGTATTTGCAAGTTGATACAATATCTGGAAACATGTTTCCGTTGGTGAATAGGAAAGTCTTTGAAGAGGGGATACTTCCTGATAAACACCTGTTTTTTGGGTATGAGGAACTTGATTTCGGACTTTCTCTAAAACGACGGGGCTGGCAAATTATGGTATCGGGCGATTTACATCACCGTCACAGAGAGCTCGCTGGAAGGTTGGGATTAAAAAATCCATTATATCAACGTAAAAAGTCATCTTCATTATGGCGGGAGTATTACAGCACACGAAATCTGATGATTATTATGCTATATAAGGAAAAAAGATATACTACAGCAATCAGATTTTTTTTCAAAACTGTGTTGAAGTCGATATTTGTTTTCCGTTACGGGTTTGGCTATGGATTAATGAATTTCTGGTATTTGTGGCTGGGGTTGATTCATGGAATTATATGCAAAAAAGGACAAGTTGTACAGCCTATTGCCAAAAGAACAAACTGAATGGCACGAAATAATATTTTTAGTTTATGTGTGGCATTGTAGGACAAATAGCATTTGATTCACAGGTAGATCACCATCGGATGTCCAAAGCATTGGATAGCTTGCAACACCGTGGACCTGATGCGGAAGGCAGCTGGAGCAATCCGGCTGGTAACGTATGGTTGGGACATCGTCGGTTAAGCATACTCGACTTATCCAATGCCGGTGCACAACCGATGATGCGTGAAGATGGTGGATTGGTGATTGTTTTCAATGGGGAAATTTACAATTTCAAAGAAATACGGGAAGAGCTGATAGGCAAAGGCTATGCGTTCAAGTCTTCCAGCGATACTGAAGTGCTGCTGCATGCATGGCATTGCTGGGGTGAAAATTCCTTGGAGAAAATCAACGGCATGTTTGCTTTCGCCATGTATGATACTAAATCCGGAGCATTGACCTTGGTCAGAGACAGGATTGGCGAAAAGCCATTATATTATTTTATAGATGCTGGGGGCATTATTTTTGCCTCTGAGCTTAAGGCAATATGTGAGGCCTATCCCGGACAGTTGGAGGTTGATCCAGCCGCGGTAAACTGCTTGCTGGGCATGGGATATGTTCCCGGTACCATGAGTATGGTCAAAGGGATAAGCAAATTGACACCCGGTCATTATGTAGTTTTGGAAAGAGGAAATTCTGATGTTCAGGAAAAGCCTTATTGGAAATTCCCTTTTTATGAAGGGCCTGCACTTAGCCAATCAACGCAGCTAGAAGAGTTCGATGCCTTGTTGAAAAAATCTGTAAATGAGCAGCTGGTTTCTGATGTTCCGGTTGGGGTGATGCTCAGTGGGGGTTTGGACAGCAGTTTGGTAACAGCTTATGCCGCTGAAGCCAATCAGGATATCTTTACTTTCACAGTTGGCTTTGAAGGTTATGGCGGTGCTGATGAACGACATTTTGCCCGACAGATTGCCCAATGGTATGGTACCCGTCACAGGGAATTGAATATAGAATCCGTTCAACCTGAGCTGTTGTCTCGTCTTGCAGCACAGTGTTGTGAGCCCAGTACAGATCCTGCAATCATCCCCGGGTCACTTATTTATTCATCGGCCAGTGCCCATTGTAAAGTGGTAATG
>JBDLTO010000278.1:0-6387 GCA_039805815.1 Bacteroidota bacterium
AGGATTGAATTGGTATTTGTAGGCAAACCAAAAAAGGAGGATCTGTGTCAATAGAAATACAACACCCGTAACCGCAATCGTGATAATCAACATGAAATCAATCTTCTCGCCATGGTCTGAAGCAGCAGGCTGGGCCAGGAGTGTTTTATGATAAAACAACTCATTACACCACCATGCTCCGGCAAGACCCAGAACAAGAAAAATAATGAAAAGGAAGGCATTAATCCTGTTATTCTGTCTGAATGATTTTTCCTCTCCTTTCAACACGGATACATATTCACTTGCTTTTGCGATCTGAAATGTGACCACAAATGCCAGCGCTAATATTGCTAAAATGAAATAACCCGACATGATCTTTACTTATATTTTGTTAGTAATTCAGTTTTCTTGTGCACAGAATCCTTATGTATGGTGTATTGTACTTTCTTTCAGGAATGGATGATGTTCTGCAACCAATGGTTTTTTGGCCAAACCCTTTCCCACAAAAAACATAATCAGACCCGCATACAATGCCAATATACCAAATTCAAACCATCCAAGGCTATAATGTTCATGTAATGTTCCTGGCATTACCATCTGATAAAAATCAGTCCAGTGACCCATAATAATCAGTACAGCCAAAACAGAGATTGTAGTGTAATTTCTTTTTGATCCTCTCCGCATGAGTAATAAGAAAGGAACAGCAAAATTGAGAATCAGATTCAAGAAGAATATGACCCTGTAAGGCCCCTGCATCCTGGGCTTGAAATAAATTGTTTCTTCAGGAATATTCGCGTACCAAATCAACATAAACTGAGAATACCAGAGGTATGTCCAGAATACAGAAAAAGCAAACATGAATTTTCCGATGTCATGCAGGTGCTCCTCTGTTACGTATTCAAGATAATCCCTGTTTTTGAGATAAACAACAAACAAGGCAACCAAAGACATACCTGCAACAAATGAACTGGCGAATGTATACCAGCTATACATGGTAGAATACCAGTGTGCATCAATACTCATTAACCACAACCAAGGTATAGTTGATCCTACTGTCAATCCGAAAGCAACTAAAAATGCAGCTGCCCAAGCAGTATTCCTGATGATGTATTTACGTCCTGTTTCCTGATCCATCTGCTCGTCGGCTTCGGATGAAAGCTTCCTCATCTTGGAGCCAATAACCGACCACAAACCAATTGCTATTACTGACCAGATCATGAAAAAGGCAGGGTTCAAAAATCCACTTTTTCCTTTGAGAATGGGATCGTGTTCAACATGTTCTTTATCCAGCCAATGGTAAATATCATGTCTGTGACCAAAAATAAGGGCTATGAAAACAATCAGTGTCAGCAATCCAAAAATGGGTACAACACTTGATATTGCCTCTGGTACTCTTCTGAAAGCCATTTGCCAGCCACCATGTGCCATTGTAGTAGCACAAATGAAAAACATACTGGCATTTACAACCAGCAGGAAGAACACACTATTCTGAAGCAATACTGCCCAGAAACGTGTCTGTTCAATCGGTTCTTTGCTCATTCCGAGGAAAATGATTCCGAGCACAAGGGCCAGTCCACCCACACCGAGTAGGATGTTCGTCCACTTTTTATACCCTGCCGAAATCTCGAATTGTTGCTTGATCATCCCTGATTATTTAAAACGTTGGTTGTAATTATTTTCCCTGTTTTGTCTTGATGTATTTAATAACCTGCCAGCGCTGTTTGGCACTTAACTGGGAAGCATAACTACCCATCAGATTCTTTCCGAATGTGATAGAATAGAACATCTGACCTTCAGGCATAGATTCATATTTGGCATCTCCAACAAGTGCTGCTGGCTTGGAAGGGTAGGGTCCGTCTCCATCTTTCCAAAGCGGACCATTACCATCAAGCTTAGCTCCATGGCATATGCCACAGTTGATAAGGTAAAGTCGCTCACTCTCTTTCAACTCATCTGCAGTAAGCGAATCAATAGGATTCGGAAGGGAGCGTGAAGCGAAGTAATTGGCAGTATCTCCGAGTTTATCCATTTCGAGGTGAACAGGATATTCTTCTCCGCGTTTTATTGTTCCGGCAACAGGGCCCTGACTTGTTCTGCCATCAGCAAATACAGGATTTACTGAATAAGTCTCATAGGCACGGCTATTTGCCATATCAGGCATGTATACTTTGCCCGGGGTTCTTTTCACATCGCTGCAACCTGCAGCTGCCATCAGCATTGCAGTGAGTCCACAGAAAATAATTGTTGCTCTTTTCATCTGTTGTTGTGTTTTATGATCTCTGCTCTTCCCGCTCACTTTAATTATGCAATATTGGGTTCCTTGTACAACTCCTGCTCCTGATCGTACCTGCCAATCCACCAACCTTCTTCAGCAACCTGTGTATTGACTTCCTGGGCACCAACACTATTGAGCAGTGTTGTGAGCTCCTGCTCATCTGTTTTTTCACCACACTCTATAACCATTACGAAAAGATCGTCTGTAGCACGTGGGTGAAAAGTATGTTTTTTTACAAATGGTGCAAGCTGACAGATATAACAGAATGTAAGTACCATGCCCACAGCAGCACAAAGAACCGTCAACTCGAAAGTAATGGGAATCCAGGCCGGCAATGCAAAATTGGGCTTACCCCCAATATTCACAGGCCAATCTTTTGTAAACACCCAAGTCATGAATGTAACTGCTGTTGTTGTACCGATCATACCGAAAAGGAATCCTGCAGTATGAATACTCGTATCCCTCAATCCCATCGCCTTATCCAATCCATGAACAGGAAATGGCGTATAGATGTCGTGGAATTTATATCCAGCTTTCCTGACTTTGGCTACAGCCGGAAATAAAACCTTCTCATCCTCAAAACAGCCAACAACAAATTTTTTCAAAGCCATTTTATCTTATTTACAGGTTGATTGATTAATGATGTACCACTTTTACTGAACCCTCTTCATGATGCTCATGCATTTCATGTGCAAACTCATCAACATTTTTGGTTTCAAGCGTTGACATGTCATTCTTATAACTCTCACCAGTTGTTTTCAATACATACTTGATCTCTGCAATGGCAATGACCGGGAAGTATTTAGAGAAAAGGAAAAAACAGGTAAAGAAGAGACCAAATGTTCCGAGATAGAAACCAACTTCCCAAATAGTGGGTCTGTAATAAATAGACCATGAAGATGGAAGATAGTCGCGGTACAATGATGATACAATGATTACGAAACGTTCAAACCACATACCAATATTTACCACAATACTCATGATGAAGGTAAAGAGTACATTTCTCCTGAGTTTCCTTGACCAGAATAGCTGGGGAGAAATTACGTTACAGGTCATCATTAGCCAGTAGCTCCAGCCATACGGACCAGCAATCCTGTACTTGAAGAAGATATCTTGCTCAAAAGGAACCTGAGAATACCAGGCCATGAAAAGCTCAGTTAGATATGCGCAACCTACGATCGAACCGGTCAATACAATAACCTTGTTCATCGCCTCAATGTGGCCGAGTGTGATATAATCCTGAAGATTCATGACCTTTCTCAAGATCAGCATCAGGGTCTGTACCATCGCAAAACCTGAGAAGATCGCTCCTGCTACGAAATATGGCGGGAAAATCGTTGTATGCCAACCTGGAACAACTGAAGTTGCAAAGTCGAAGGATACAATCGTGTGAACAGACAGTACAAGCGGAGTAGACAAACCGGCCAACACCAGTGAGAGACTCTCATGACGCTGCCAGTGTTTTGTACTTCCATTCCATCCGAAAGAAGCAATACCATAAAGATGTTTACGCAATTTAGTCTTTGCCCTATCTCTTACGGTTGCCAAATCAGGCAGCAGTCCGGAATACCAGAAAAGTAACGATACGGTGAAGTATGTTGAAATCGCAAACACGTCCCACAACAACGGTGAGTTGAAGTTAGGCCATAATGGTCCGCGTGTATTTGGATAAGGTAAAGTAAAAAAGGCCATCCATACCCTTCCCATATGGAAGATCGGGAACTGACCGGCACACATTACCGCGAAAATGGTCATGGCCTCAGCAGCCCTGTTAACGCCTGTTCTCCAGCCCTGACGGAACAGGAGGAGGATAGCAGAAATCAAAGTACCGGCATGACCGATACCTACCCACCATACGAAGTTGGTGATGTCCCAACCCCAACCTATCGTCCGGTTTACATTCCACTGTCCGATACCGTAAACCACCTCACGGTAAACAGAATAAACTCCGAAAAGGAGCAAGGCAACCGATACATAAAAGCCAATATACCACAAACGGGTAGGCTTGGCTTCGATGGTGTGCACGATGTCTTGGGTAACCTGACCATAGGTCTTGTCACCATTCACCAATGGTTCTCTTAATTGTGATTCGTACTTTGTTACACTCATGTGTTGGTCGTTTATGCGATTTCCCTTCAATCTATACTATCAATGTGCAGCTTCAGTTTTTTGCTCACCTGTATGCGCACCAGCTGGTGCCGCTGCATGGTGCTCTTCCTCCGCTACGCCTACATGCCTGTCAGTATTCCTGATTTTAGCCAGGTAGTTAACCCCGGGCAGCACGTGTATCTGTTCCAGTGAGTAGAAGACCCTGTTGGTTTGCTCTTCCTTGCGGATTTTGGTGATCGGACTGTTCTTGTCGTTCACATTACCAAAAACAATGGCACTGGTCGGACAAGCCTGCTGGCAAGCAGTCTTGATATCCCATTTACCATCTGCTCCAGTTTCGAGCGGTCTGTTCTCTTTCTTGGCTTTCAACTTACCTTCCTGTAAACGCTGCACACAGAATGAACACTTCTCAATCACACCACGTGACCTTACCGTTACATCCGGATTCAATACCATCCTGGTGAGGTCGTCATTCATCATCATCACGGAATCATCCAGAATAGCTTTCTGATTATCCGCAAAGCTGTCAGCTCCCATATAATCAGACCAGTTGAATCTCCTTACTTTATACGGACAGTTGTTGGCACAATAGCGTGTACCGATACACCTGTTGTAAGTCATTTGGTTCAAACCTTCACTGCTGTGGTTGGTGGCGTTGACCGGACAAACATTCTCACATGGTGCATTGTCGCAATGCTGACAAAGCATTGGCATGAACACCACATTGAGGTCGTCCAGGTTGTCATTACCGGAATCATCACGGTAAGTCGCAAAATAACGGTCAATCCTTAACCAATGCATCTCGTGTGCACGGAGTACTTCTGATTTACCTACTACGGCAACGTTATTCTCTGAAGTACACGCAACAGTACAAGCTCCACATCCAATACAGGAATTCAGATCTATACTCATGCCCCATTTGGCTCCGGGATAAGGATGGCTTGGGTACAATGTACCCTCAGCAGCATAATCTCCGGTATTGCTCGCATAGTCTTCCACAAGCTTGTGCCGCTCATCTGCAAGAATAGTGGGGTTCTTTTTGAAAGTTGACAGAGCATATTCACGAACCACTTCGTCACGGCCCTCATACTGGTTATGCGTTTGTGTGTAAGCCAGCTTGAATGTTGTTGCTGTCTTTTCAACGGTTACCCCAACAGCTGCATAGCTGAAAGAAGCACCATTGTATGAAACTAGCGGGAAAACATTCTGTCCCACATTGGCTGATGCACGTCCTGATTTCTCAGACCTGCCATAACCAAGTGCTACTGCTATCACATCCTTGTGCATACCAGGTATCACGAGTACAGGTAAACTCATTTCAGTTTGTCCAACCTTGATCTTTATCACAGGCTTTGTTACCTCTACTTCATAATTATCGTCAACTACAATACCCAGTTCTTTAGCTGTTGCAAAAGAAATGATAGCGTAATTGTCCCACGTAGCTTTAGTTATCGGGTCAGGCATTTCCTGCAACCAAGGGTTGTTGGCTTCCTTACCTGAACCGATGGCCACCTTTGGATAAACAACCAATTGCTTACCTGCAACTGCTTTGGCTGCTGCGATGGCAGAGGCTGCACCGGCCAATGCCGATCCGTTATAGTTTCCTGCACTAACAGGGGCTGCTGTTTCAACTACACCATCTTGCAAGGCTTTGTCCCATGCAGTTTGTGAACCGAAACGGTTCAGCCAGTATGATTTGAAATAGTTTCCGTAAGCATTCTGGTCACCACTCCATTTCAACAGGGAAGTTTGGAAAGCCCTGGTCTTGAACAGAGGGGCAATGGTTGGCTGTATGAAGCTCAGATAACCTGTCTTGATTTCTGAATCACCCCAGCTTTCCAGGAAATGGTGATCTGGTATTTGGAACTTACACAATACGGATGTTTCATCCTCCCTGTCGTTGAAAGAAACTGAAACAGCCACTTTCGCCAAACCGGATGCAAATTTTTTGTTGTCGTAATAATCATAGGCCGGATTCACACCATGAATCAACAGGGTGCCAATCTTACCTTCGTTCATCTCCT
>JBDLTO010000279.1:0-2580 GCA_039805815.1 Bacteroidota bacterium
CAAGCCATCGCAGCTAATTATTGGGCATTAATGGATTACCAAAGAGCAATCTATTATTATGAACAGGCTTTTGCACTGGCAAAATCATTAAACGACAAGGAGCAAATGGTGCATTCTCGTATTCAGATTGGTACCTGCTATACTGGAATGAAACAATTCGAAAAGGCATTAAATACTTATGAAACTTCTCTCCAAACAGCAAGGATACTTAACTCAGAAAAGCATATAATCAGTTGTTATTTCAGTATGGCACATTGTCTGATTAATCTGAATCGGCCTAATGAAGCGATTCAATACCTTGAACAACTGCTTCGGCACCCTTCTGTAGTGAATAACCCGAGGCAAAAATCATTTGTTCATCAGAACTTTATTGATGTCCTTACCAAAATGAATAAACCAAGGCAAGCCTTGGAACATGTGGATAGTGTATATTCGATTGGCGCTAAATTGAATGAAAAAGATTTACTGGTGAATGCAACCAGGTTTCGTGGGGAAATATTTGCCACCTTATTGCAATACGACAAAGCAGTAAAAAAATTACGCGATGCCATCGGCATGATGGGTAATGTTGATAATCATGCCGACAAGGGAAAACTGGCCATCCTTTGGAACATGCTGGCTGGCATTTACAAACAACAATGGATTTCCCAGAAAGACCAAAGTTCACTTCTGCTGGCAAAACAGGCCTATTCCAATGCCATAGAGCTTGCTTTATCCATCAACGAGTGGCAAATTCTTTCAAATGCTTATGCAGGTCGTTCCGATACAGAGCAGGCCCTGGGCCATTATTTGCATGCCTTGAATGATTATAAATACCATGAGGCTGCACGTGATTCGATCAACAACCTGGAAAAAGAGAATATGCTCCGCCGTACAGAACTTGACCAAGAGTTCAATAAGTGGCAAGACTCCCTGCGCATCATCAACACAATGCAGGAAAAACAACTGGTGCAACAGCAAGAGAATAGCAGGCTGCAGCTCAGACAAACCCTTTATGGATGGATCATCTCCTTGCTTTTGCTGGGTGTCATAGCTGGCATTTTATTGTTCCGCAAACGGATTCAGCACATTCGGATGAAACACCTGCTGTCGATGAAAGAACATGAGGCAGGAATGAAGGAAGCGGCTTTGCAGGCGCAAATGAACGATCTGATGCTCTCCGGCATCAAGAGCCAGATGAATCCTCACTTTCTTTTCAATTGCCTGACCTCAATCGCTTTATACATCGAAGAACGAAACCTGGAAGCAGCCACTCGTTACCTTTCCCTGTTCTCCCAACTCATCCGCTATACCCTTGATGCGGCCAATAATGTCAATATCCTGCTCGGCCGTGAACTGGATATGCTGAAACTCTACCTGGAATTGGAATCGATGCGTTTTAAACAGAAACTAACGTACGACATAGAAACAGATCCGGAGCTGGATCTGGAATTATTACATATTCCGCACATGATGGTACAGCCGGTGGTTGAAAATGCCATTTGGCATGGATTGATGCATAAACCTGAAGGCGGACATATCCACATTGCTTTCAAACACATGGATGGCTCCCTGCTTCGGGTGACTGTTGAAGACAATGGTATAGGCCGGCAACAATCGGCACTTCTGAAGTCGGGTAAATTTACCCTCCGCAAATCAATGGGCACGAAACTCCTGCAAGACCGTATTGAGCTGATGAACCGAAGCCGGAAATTGGAAGGTGTTTGCAGTTTTACTACAGCAGACCTTGCAGACGCACAAGGTAATCCCCGCGGTACCCGTGTAACCCTGATTATTTCAGTTGCATGAAAAAAATAAAGACCATATTAATTGATGACGAAACAGATAGCCTGAACCTGCTTGAACTGCTGCTTCGCAAGTGCGACAAGGACATTGATGTAATCGGAAAATTCAATGACCCACGAGAAGCATCGAAAGTCTTACCCTTGTTGAAACCAGACCTGTTGTTCCTAGACATTGAAATGCCCCGGATGACTGGCTTTGACTTGCTGGAAACCCTGCCTGACCAGTCTTGCCGGGTAATTTTTGTAACGGCTCATCACCAGCATGCCCTAAAGGCCTTCCGTTACAATGCCATCGACTACCTGCTGAAACCACTTCAACTGAGCGAATTGCAACGGGCTCTCGACAAAGTTTCCCACAGCATACCCCTTTCAAGGCAACAGTGGCAGTCGGCTCAGAAACAATTGGATGGCGAAAACTGGTCCAGAATCGCCGTTTCAGGACACAACGGCATCATTTTCCTGGAACTCCCGGATATCCTTTATGCAGAAGCCATCAACAACTACACCAAGATATTCACCCTTCAAGGCAAACAAATCACTACCGCCAAAACGCTGAAAGATGTACAGGAAACCTTGTCTGACAGCATGTTCATCCGCATACACAGGCAATTTCTGGTCAACCTCAAACACATCCGCCAGTTCAACCGCGGCGACAATTCCATCACCATGATCAATGGTGAAACATTGCCTGTTTCCCGCTCCCAGAAAGACCTCCTGCTGGAGAAATTCAAATGGCTTTAAAACCTCGTGCCTTATACCTTTTCCCTGATCCCTTTTCCCTCTCGCCTTATGCCTT
>JBDLTO010000280.1:0-3203 GCA_039805815.1 Bacteroidota bacterium
TCAAGGAAAAGGTATTTTCAAAATGCTCACCCAAAATATGGTGGGTCATTTGCAATCAATGGGTTCAGATTTTATTTTCAACACACCCAATAGCCAAAGTCTTCCCGGATATTTGAAAATGGGCTGGCAAGAATGGGGGCGCATCAAGGTTAGCATTATTCCTTTCTTTATCATCGGTTTTCTTTCGTCCAATTCATCGAATCAAGGGATTGGTATCGATCAAACGGAAACATTGTGCAGTCAATGGAATGAAATGCAGGCAAGAACAGGCAAACTGTTCACACCCAAATCACCGGCGTATCTTCGGTGGCGTTACCTCTACAATCCCGTGATCGACTATCATTGCCATGCCGATCAGGATTTTTTTATAGCAGCCTATATCAAAAGGCATAAAAAGTTTGTCGAACTGAGGATTTCAGAATTGATCTGTGTTCAAAATAATCCCAAAATCAAATCCCGTTTGATTGGGTTTTTGAAGACATTAGCTAAGGATAATAAGGTTCACTTTATTACGTTATCTGAAGAATCGTGCAGGAATTTGCGTTTGCCTGGGTTTACTTTGCCGGTTGGACCAAAGTTGACCATCCGTAAATTATCAGATCAAACGGGTATTCCGGCATTGCTACAGTGGTCTCCCGCGTTGGGGGATCTTGAATTGTTTTAAAAAGATGGACTTATTTCTCATATTACCTTTAATTTTCGGATTATACCTGCTGCAACGGCGACTCCTTGTAGATTCGCTGCAGTTTCATGATCCAAGGGTCACGCCATTTTATTTCGATATCCTTTTTTCAATGCACATTTTCATGTGGATTGTTTACCTGATTTATTCTTTATCAAATAACTCGGATTCCGGTGAATATTACAGATACTCAGCTGAAGCGGAAAGTTGGTTTGAGCTCTTGGGAACCGGTACAGGATTCATCCGCTTTCTGGCTTATCCCTTTAGTAACCTCCTCAACTTGAGTTATAATTCAGTTATGCTCATTTTCTCTTTTATGGGCTTTCAGGGGATAGTATTGCTTTATCTCGCAGCAAGGGAAAACATAGGTCAATTGCCTATCCGGTATGCAGGACTATCCATGCTTGAAATCCTTTTTCTTTTGCCCAATACACATTTCTGGGCTTCTTCGATAGGAAAGGGTAGTGTAATTCTTTTAGGAATAGGGTTGGCCATTTATGGTATCAGTAGATTCAACAGACGTTTCTATTCAATTCTTGTTGGTGCAGTTTTGATTTTCATCATTCGTCCGCACGTGTTGCTGGCTTTGTTGATTGGCCTAACAGTTGGTGTTTTGTTGACAAACAAAGGGATTAAGTGGTTTTTTCGCATTCCTATTATCCTTGCAGCAATTGGCTTGATAATCCTGCTTTCCGACGAGGTTGTGGAATTTGCTGGTATCGAATCCTTAAACGTTTTTGAATCAAGCAGTGTCGATAGGAGGGCAGCAGAATTAGGCAAAGGGGGCTCAGGGATTGATATAACGTCCTACAGCCAGCCTATGAAGTTTTTCACTTTCATGTACAGACCGCTTTTTATCGACGCACCAGGTGCATTGGGGATTCTAACATCTTTTGAAAACCTTTTCATTTTGTTGCTATCCATAAGAATGTTGCTTGTTATTGCGCCGGTTTGGAATAAAGCCAGTGGTTTCCACAAAACAGCCATTTTCTTTTTGATCATGGCAGCATTCACACTTGCACAGATATCCGGAAACCTGGGTATTGCCATGCGGCAGAAGGCCCAGTTAATGCCGCTTTTCTTTATTTTTTATGCAGTTGCTGAGTCCCATTTTGCAGCTAAGCGGCGAATGATTTGAAAAAATATTCCAATTTTTCCATGACATACTTTTCATATTAAAATTTCGTTTAACATATTGTTAGTCATGTATACGTACTTTACAATTTATAGGAAAATGAGTAGGGGTATAACTTTGTTTTTGTGTGCTTTTTTTTCAATGAACATCTCCGCCCAGGATGCCCGTTTGTCTCAGATATGGTCATTGCCATCCATGATGAATCCGGCATTGATTGGTGCAAGTCCTGAAGTGTTTCATGCAACGGCAGGATACAGCTCTATGAAAACAGTTAAAAGTGCCGTTGATCACCAATATGCTGCTTTCAGCACCCGTTACGAACAAAGAACGGATACCTCTATCAAAGCTTATGGCTTAGGCGTATCCTACTACAAATATGCAAGCCCAATATCAGCAGTGCTGAATCCTTCGCCTTTTCAGGCAAGATTTTTTGCGCTAACAGGATCCTATCATTTCGCGCTAACAGAAGACAGTATTCATATTTTTGGAATTGGCGGACAAGTTGCAGTGGCCAACGCTTTGGCTAAAGAAAATGGAACTTATTACGATAAAAATATCAACAGTGGTGGTTTTCGTTGGACAAATATTCTTCCCAACAGCAACAGAACTGGAACACTGGGTTACTATGATATCAACGTTGGCATTTTTCACAGATACAAAAGAGAAAAATCAGTTCTGGAGTCCGGACTTGCCTTGTATCATCTGAACAATCCTAAAATTAATATCATTGGTGTGGATCCGGAAACGGCTCTCCGTGCACGTTTGGTGCTGCACAACAAATTGTTCCTTCCAACCAAAAACAATAAAACGCTTGTGTTAAGTAATGTATTCTGGCGAGAAGGATTATACTGGCGTAGCACTGCAGTAGACAAATACAGCCAATATGAAAACTGGACTGGAGTTGAAATGTTGAACGCCACAGGAAAGACCTCTGACTTCCATTTCAACGTAGGTGTTTTTACCAGGTCCTTTCAAACCTTTATGCCGCAACTTTCTATATTTGCAGGTTCTGGGTTTAATGTGCGTGCGAGTTATGAAGTTCCCCTGGGTGTCCGTGATTACGATGCAAAGCGCATGGAGTTATCAGTGCATTTGATTGTTGCTAACAAACGGGAAAAGAAGCCTCGAATCAAACCAGTACCTGTTAAAAAAGCTGAAGTGGTAGCACCGGTAGAGGAAAAAAAGGTTACTGTAGTTCAGGGCGATCGTGATAATGATGGATTGACTGACCAGGCCGATAAATGTCCTGATCAAGCTGGTCCTCTAGGTAATATGGGCTGCCCAATAGCAGACAGGGATGGTGACGGGATACCGGATGTATTGGACAAATGTCCGGAAATCGAAGGAGTCGCAGAGAACTTTGGATGTCCTGATACGCGAATGTTC
>JBDLTO010000281.1:0-6115 GCA_039805815.1 Bacteroidota bacterium
TATGAGAATGGAAGGATTACCTTTTTGCAGTTTATCCAACCCCGTAACATCAATCCTCCTGAAAAAAATTTTAAATGTCAGCCACATCAGGGCCCACCCAAACCGGTAAAGCATATGCCAAATTACGTAAAAATAAAAACTCCATTCATCATTACCCCTTTCCACCTGCATGAATTTGCATTGGAATTGGCTTTAATTTGCGAATTTTGCATTCTTAACGCTTTAGATGCAACCAAACAGACTTCTGATTTTATTGGCTATTTTTTTCTTGTCTTTGGAGCTCAATGCGCAAAATGGCATGCAGTTTCAGGAAAAATTTCAGGTTCAGATCAGCAAAACTCCTGATATTATTAAAATTGATGGCATGCTTGATGAAGCGGCCTGGCAATATGCAGGCATAGCAAAAGACTTTTTCATGAAGTGGCCCAATGATGAAGGAAGACCCAAAAGGCAGACAGAAGTCAGGTTTACACATGATGAACAATTCATCTACATCGGAATCAAGGCATTAGATACCAATTTCTACATTGCACAAACCCTGAAACGAGATCAAGGGTTGTATGAAAGTGATGCCGTTTCTATTGCTATTGACCCTGTTAACCAGCGCACAAACGGATTTGTTTTCTCGATTACGCCATACAATGTACAGACAGAAGATCTGGTTACAGTTGGGCAATCAGACGAACAGATGAGCTTCAGTTGGGATAACAAGTGGTTTTCTGCTACCAGTCGGCATGAAACCTACTGGATTGCTGAGATTGCCATTCCATTCAGCACGATGAGGTTCAAAGAAGGAAATAAGCGTTGGGGATTGAATATCCTCCGCGCTGACCTTAAAAACAATGAATATTCCAGCTGGACAGACATGCCACTGAATTTCAGCTTTTTTGATTTCGGCTATTCAGGAGCCATCATTTGGGATAAGGCCCCAACTTCCCCGGGAACAAATATTTCATTGATCCCCTATACAACAGGATCTGTAGCATCTGATAAGGAAGCACAGCTATCTTCAAAAGGTAAAATTAATGGCGGCTTCGATGCCAAAGTTGCCCTAACGCCCTCACTCAACCTTGATCTTACAGTCAATCCCGATTTTTCTCAGGTTGAAGTAGACCGGCAGGTAACCAACCTTACCCGTTTTGATATATTTTTCCCGGAACGCAGGACTTTCTTCCTTGAAAACGACGACCTCTTTTCAAGTTATGGCATTCCGCCAATCAGACCTTTTTATTCCAGAACAATCGGACTCGATGCCGATGCCAATAAAGTTCCCATCCTTGCAGGTGCACGTATCAGCGGAAACATTGCACCCAAAACAAGAATTGGCTTTATGAACATGCAAACAGGTTCTACAGCTGGTTCTGTTTCTCAAAACTATACAGCCATCACTTTCAATCAGCAGGTACAGTCAAGGTCAGTTGTAAAAGGATACTTTTTGAATAGACAAGGTTTTGAGGATGAAAACCACAAATTCAGAAATGCCCTTGATGCATATGGCAGAAATGCCGGGATGGAATACGGATTTATCGACAAATCTGGCAGATGGAACGCCTGGGCAGGTCATCATCAATCTTATAAACCCACAATTGCCAGTCCACAACACTACACCAACGCCGGAGGCGGTTACCTGAGTAAAAAATTCAACCTCATTGTTGACGCAGGCAAAATTACAGATAACTATTATGCAGATATGGGATTCGTAAACCGGATCAACAACTATGATGCCTTACTTGATACCTCAATCAGAAAAGGGTTTAACCAGATTTACAATGAAATAAGTTATACCTTCTTCCCCAAAAAAGGTCCTTTAAACCAGCTGATGTTACGGTTGGAAAATTTCATGATTTACAACCTGGAGGGTGGCTTAAACGAAAGAAACCATGATTTCGAGGTGCGTCTTTTTTTTAAGAACACTTCGAATATGATTTTTCACAGGCATGAGAATGTAAATAACCTTCTGTTCAACACAGCGTTTACTGAAGCTATGCCCTTACCTCCAGGCAGGTACCAAGCGCCTTCTTATGGACTCACCTACAATACAGACAGCAGGAAAAAACTTTACTTCAGAACTGATTTCGAGGCGGGGGATTTCTTCAATGGTAAAATTCTGCGCTATGAGTTTAGTGCAACATACAGGGTGCAGCCCTGGGGTAATTTCAGCATGAGCCTTCAGCAGGCAAGATTGAATTTTCCTTCCCCTTATGGAAAGAGCAACCTCTTCCTCATTGCACCAAGGATTGAAATCAACTTTACGAATAACCTGTTCTGGACAACTTTTATGCAGTATAATAATCAGCGCAATAACTTCAACATCAACAGCAGACTGCAATGGCGTTACAAACCCATGAGTGATTTGTTCCTTGTTTACAGCGACAATTATTTTACAGACCCCTTCATGAAAAACAAGAACAGGGCACTGGTATTCAAGTTGAATTACTGGTTGAATTTATAACAGCTTTTCATTAACTTCATCCTTACACAAAACAACGAACATGCCAACAAACAGAAGATCCTTTCTGCGCAACGTTGCGCTGGGTTCAGGAGCCATTGCAAGTGCCCTACCCAACAATTCCTATGCCCATGCCATGCAAAACGCTCAGGCACCATTTAATATGTGCGGGTTTGCTGCCCCAAAGTTGAGCACAGTAAGAATCGGTCTGGTTGGAACCGGTAGCCGAGGTACCGGAGCGATTGACAGACTTAGCTATATTGATGGTGTTCAGATTACAGCGCTGTGCGACAAATACCCAAAAAACCTTGAGAAGTCGCAGGCCATACTGAACAAAAAAGGACTCCCTGCACCAAAAACATATACCGGCGAAGAAGGCTGGAAAGCCTTGTGTGAGTCGAATGACGTTGACCTGGTCTATGTAACCACGCCTTGGCATCTGCACACCCCTATATCTGTATATGCCATGAAACATGGCAAACATGCCGCATCTGAAGTTCCAGCTGCCAAAACAATAGACGAATGTTGGGAACTTGTTGAGACATCCGAAAAGACCAGACAGCACATGATGATGCTTGAAAACTGCTGCTACGATTTCTTTGAATTGTTAACACTTAATATGGCCAGGAATGGCATGTTTGGTGAAATTTTACATGCCGAAGGAGCTTATATTCATGACCTTGGTAAAGACTACCTGCTGAATAAAACAGGCTATTCAGATATGTGGAGATTGAAGGAAAATACAGGTCATCAGGGCAATCTGTACCCTACCCATGGATTGGGTCCGATTGCACAGTGCATGAATATCAACAGGGGAGACAAGTTTGATCACCTCGTGAGCATGAGCACCAAAGATTTCACGCTCGCTCCTGCTTTGAAAGAACTGGCAGCCAATGATGATTTTTTCAAACCCTATGCCGGCAAAACATACCGCGGCAATATGAATACAACCATCATAAAAACCGATTTGGGCAAAACCCTCATGGTTCAGCATGATGTATCATCTCCCAGACCATATTCCAGAATACACCTTGTGAGTGGAACCAAGGGTGCAGCGCAGAAATATCCTGGTCCGGAAAGAATTGCCCTCGGCCATTCCTGGATGAAACCAGAAGAGCTGAAAGGCATGTATGATAAATATACTCCTCCCATCGTTAGACATATTGGCGATATTGCCAAAAATGTGGGTGGACATGGCGGAATGGATTTTATCATGGACTGGAGACTGATTGATTGTCTGCGCAATGGTTTGCCACTAGACCAGGATGTTTATGATGCGGCTTCATGGAGCAGTATCATGCCATTGAGTGAGGCTTCAGCTATCAACAGGTCAAAAACCGTAGATGTGCCTGATTTCACACGTGGTGCATGGAAACAAAATAAGCCCCATGACATGACCCTTAACGGCGGTGGTACAACTGGTGTAAGGGCCGTTTTGAAATAACATTTACAAACAAAATCTCTTTTCCTTTCAAGACTTTCTGTTTGCAAACAAATAAAAAAGAGGTGCAAGTAATACTTACACCTCTTTTTTATTGAGAAAATTGATCATTTCAGGACAACCACCGGCAATTCCTTTTCCCTGATCAGCTTATTGAAAGCTTTGATACCTTGATCGAGAACGGTTGCAAGTTTAGCCAACTCACTGTCAACCTGAGCTGCCAGTTCAGCATATACATCTTTTGCCTGTTTGCTTGGGGCCATGTTGCCACTGCTGGCCATGTCATAAACTCCTCCAAGCTTGTCATCCAGTCTGATTGGATAATTCAACACATCCTGTCCGCTTTTTGCTTTGGTCTGATGCAGTCTCTCTTCAACCGCGGTTAGGACCTTACCCAAGCTGTCTGCCATGTTTTTGACTTCTTTCGGACAAGACTTACCTTGTTTTGCAACAAAATCATTCATCTGCGTTCTTGCCTGTCTGATATCTTTGATAGCCTTCATCGTTTCATTAAACTTACCCTGTACCTGCAGTAGGAATGCGAGTTGCGCTTCATAATCCGATTGAGAACATTTGTAGTTGGGATCTGCAAGCAGTGTAAACGGAACCTCTACAGAATCCTTGTCAACTCTCACTACTGCCATATAGTTTCCTGGAATAGCTGTAATACTTCCCGGAACACCATTCCAGAGTATCAAGTCTTCAATCTTTTCAGCACCCGGGTACTGCATGTCCCAAACAAACTGATTATTCCCCTGTACAAGTTTCAACCCAGCAGTTTTTGAATCTGTAGCAAACCTGCTGATAAGCTTTTTATTGTTATCAAAAACTGCAACAGAGCCCGTACTTGAATCAGTAACATTACCAGCATAGAAATTGATTACAGCACCTTTAGCCGGATTCATGGCAACATTGGCCGGAGTTCCTGCCATCCGGCCCCACCTGTTGATAATGGGTGGAATCCTGTATCCAGGGTTCGTTTTATAGGCAAACAATGACTTTGACTTAATGGCAGGATCCATTTGCTGCACTTGTGAAAGATCGTCTAATATCCACAATGCCCTTCCCTGCGTAGCCACAATGAGGTCGTTGTTCTTGAAAGTGAGGTCCGTAATGGGAACAACAGGCAGGTTCAGCTGGAATGGCTGCCAGCTTGCCCCATCGTTGTAACTGATGTACATCCCAAACTCAGTTCCCGCATAAAGTAATCCCTGCCTTTTTTGATCAGCACGCACCACACGGGTAAAATGCATAGGATTGATTCCTGTTGTAATCAATTTCCAGGACTGCCCATAATCTTCAGTTTTGTACACGTATGGAGCATAGTCATCTGACTTGTATCGGGTACCAGTAATGTAAGCCGCTCCCTTTTTGAAGGGATCTACTTCGATGGCATTCCACATCATCCATTGCGGCGCATCTTTTGGCGTAACATTACTCCAGTTTTTGCCAGCGTCTTTGCTAATGTGAATCAATCCATCATCGCTTCCTGTCCACAACAGATCCTTTTCTAAGGTGCTTTCTGTTGCAGTAAAGATGGTACAATAATATTCTACCGAGGTATTGTCTTTGGTGATGGGACCGCCACTGGACAATTGCTTGGATTTGTCGTTGGTAGTGAGATCAGGTGAAATCTGCGTCCAGCTGGCACCTTCGTTTTCGGTCATGAACAAGGCATTTCCTGCACAATAAAGCCTCTTGGGGTTATGTGGGGAGAAGAAAATGGGGAAGTTCCACTGAAAACGAAACTTCAGCACATCTGCACCTGCGCCCATCGGATTGTCTGGCCAGACAGAGATAGCTCTATTCTCACCTGTTCTGTGATCAAGTCTGGAAAGGTATCCACCGTAGTTTCCACCATATACGATATCAGGATTAGTAGGATCTGCCACTACATAACCACTCTCTGAACCAGCAGTTACGTCCCAGTCCTGCTCAGTAATATATGCCCCATAAGTTGCTGACCTCACACGCAGCGTAGAATTATCCTGCTGGGCAGCGAGCACCCTGTATGGAAAGGAGTTATCCGTACTTACCCTGTAGAGCTGTGAAGTAGGCTGATTCATGTAAGAACTCCAGTTATTCCCTTCATCAAAACTCACCTGAGCCCCACCATCATCAGCGACAATCATGCGTTTTCCATCCAGGGGATCAATCCAGAGGTCATGGTGATCACCATGAGGTGTTCTGACAGATTGAAAAGTTTTTCCACCGTCCCTGCTTTT
>JBDLTO010000282.1:0-3358 GCA_039805815.1 Bacteroidota bacterium
TTGTAAAAGCTTATCACTTTGATATGGTCATTGGATCTGGAACCAGAGGACAGAGCTATGCCTATTGGGTGAACAATCAATTGTTCCAACTACCCATCTCCTATTACACCAACGAAGATGCTTGGTCAAATAGTCCAGGCTATGCAGATGGTATTGCCAATTTTGGAAGAGTAATCAGACAGCAATGCCTGGGATGTCATAGTAGCAATGCTGATCTGATTACTGACGTCAACCATAACATTGAGGCCTTTGATAAATCATCCATTGTATATGGAATAAACTGTGAGCGCTGCCACGGCCCCGGAGGAAATCACGTAGATCTGTTTACCCAAAACCCTGTTTTTAAAGGCGAAAATTTAATTGTGAATGCACATGATCTTTCTAATCAACAACAATTGGATGCATGTGCGGTATGTCATTCCAGCAACGCATCAAACCTCACCAAAGCCTCTGCATTTGCTACAGGAGATACACTGGATCATTCACAAGTGCAAACCAATTCAGTAAAGAAAGTTGATGTACATGGTAACCAATATGGATTGTTGTTAGAGAGCAAATGTTTTACCAATGTAAAAACCATGACCTGTTCAACATGCCATAATCCACATCAAGATCAAGCAAATGAGCTTGTCATGTTTTCACAGAAATGCATGGAATGCCATTTGCCGGAGACTGATAAATTTTGTAAAATGACAAATGAAATAGAAACATCGGTTCTTAAACAAAATTGCATCGATTGTCACATGCCCAATACTGAATCCCAAATTTTAAATGTAAAACTTGATAATAAAGAAACCAAAACTCCAGCTGTAATCCGATCTCACTTGATTAAAGTTTATCCCGCAAAAACAAATGACATCACAGCGCTCTTTATGAAAACAAAACTTGAATCATCGATACAACCTACAAACTAAAAAGGCCTAATTTTGATATTCATCAAAAAATAGCACATGAAAATCATCCTCACTGGAGCAACAGGCATGATAGGAGAAGGTATCCTCTTGGAATGCATGGCAGACAACAGGATAACGGAAATTTTCAGTGTTAGCAGAAAAGCCTGCGGAAAGGTGCACCCCAAACTGAAAGAATACATTGTGCCCGATTTTCTCACATTGAAAGAGGATAATGAACAGTTGAAGGGCTATGATGCCTGTTTTTTCTGTGCAGGCATCAGTTCTGTTGGGATGGATCAGAAAGTTTATGAACGCATCACCTACGATACCACCCTCCAATTTGCCAGGGCTATAGGTCCAAATCCCAATATGTCCTTCATCTATGTAAGCGGCAGCGGAACAGACAGTTCTGAAAAGGGAAAGTTGCATTGGGCCAGGGTTAAAGGCAAAACCGAAAATGACCTCATGAAACTGCCGTTCAAGCAGGCTTTCGGTTTCAGAATCGGCATTGTGGAGCCAGCAGCAGGTCAGGCTCACGTACTAAGCTTTTACAAATATCTCGCCTGGCTGATGCCAGTCTTAAAAACCATGTTTCCGGCTGTAACCAATACCATGAAACAGGTGGCTGAAGCCATGATCCAGGTGTCGGAAAAAGGCTATCCGAGGAATGTAATTTATGTAAAAGACATACACCAGTTGAATACCGACAGGCTTACCCCATAAAAAATGCATCATGACCGGATTTGAAGAAATCATCCACAAGGCTTGGGAAGGATACGATGCCTCAAGGAAGATTGTGCAAGTGGAAGAAATAAGCGCCATGGTTTCCACGAACCATGTTTACCGAATCAGCTTTGAAGATGGTGATATTGTGATTGCCAAACTCTCTTCTTTCGGCAGGTATGAGCATTTCAAGCAAGACCACCGCTTCATCCATACGCTCGCCAACAACCTACTCTACCCTTTTGAAAATGTTATTGGCAAATCTTTGCTCAAGAACAACAGGGTTTATACATTCCGTTCTAAACTAGGTAAAGAAGATATCTGGGTAGTTTTTTACAATCCGGTACGCGTAAGTAAAAGGATGCCAAAAAGGCTTGATGAAAAGCAAATCCGCATGTTCGGTAGGCAGATTGGCCGGTTTCACAAAGCATGCTCCCGCATCCGAAACAATTTCCCTAAATCCTCCAAAACACTCCGAGCTGATATACATGCGCTGCTTGAGAGACTCGATCAGGATGGGGATTCCTTTGGAACAAAGGAACAGGTTGAGCTGATCAAACACCATTGTAACCAATTTCTGAAAAACAGACTGAAGCTTAATGTGGGAAACTTTGAAATTATGCCTGTTTTTATCGATTGGAATATTGGAAATTTTTCAGTCTCTGAGAAGATGGAATTATATTCCCGTTGGGATTACGACTGGTTTAGGATGAGCTATCGAACGCTTGATTTCTATTTTTTTAGCAGAATTTGTTCGGATGTGGGCGACAGGACTGTCTTTACATACAATATCCAAACCATGATGGAAGACCGCTTCCTGATTTTCTTAGAAGAGTATCACAAAGTCAACCCCATCAAAGCAAATGAAATCAGATTCTTAAGGGAAAGCTACCGTTTTTTCATCCTCAATTATGTGATCAAGGATGGTAATTATTTCTTTGCCAAGAAATACGCCCAAAAACTGAAAAAAGAGGCACTTGAAATCCATTTGCCGGCAATAGACAGAGATTTTGACCCAGAAAAAATTATCAAGGTCCTGAAGCTCAAAGAAGAAACGTCGAAAAAATAAACTAATTTACAGGACATGTACACCCTTGACAAATTCAGTACTGTTGTTGAACAATACAAGGTTGTTTTTTTTGATGCATTTGGCGTTTTGAAAAGTTATAACGGACTGATTCCTGGAATTATAGAAACTTTTGAGTACCTCAAAACCACAGACAGAGAGTATTATATAGTAACAAATGATGCGTCAAGGAGTCCGATGCAGCTTGCAGAAGCCTATCACAGACTTGGTTTACACGCAGTAGATCATGAGCGTATCATTTCATCCGGCATGATAGCCAAAGAGTACCTAGACCTGAAAGTTAATGATGGTATTGTTGCCTATCTGGGAACTGAGGATTCTGCCCATTACATTGAAAGAAGCGGACTGCATGCATTGCCAGTTGGTGCAATCAATGAAGAAAATATCAATCAGGTCAATGCAGTGGTATTGCTTGATGATGAGGGTTTTGACTGGTATGAAGACATCAACAGAACTGTTAACCTCCTGAGACAAAGAACCATCCCTGCCATTGTTGCCAATACAGACAGCATTTACCCAGTTTCAGGTAGTAACAAGGTGTCAATTGCCATTGGCGGTATTGCCACCATGATTGAGAGTATCGTTGGCAAACGGTTCATCCGGTTTGGCAAGCCCGACTCACAGATGTTCATGTTTGCTTTTGACCAAATCCGTG
>JBDLTO010000283.1:0-7039 GCA_039805815.1 Bacteroidota bacterium
CGTTATAAAAAGGTTATCAAAAAGGTTATAGGTAATCGCAAAAAAAATGTTTACCCCAACAAACATACCCCAGCCAAGAAGCTGAAAAAGCCAGTATTTTGATATCCTGCCCAATACACGATCCATATATTACAAATTTACCTAACTCCCGGCAGTTCTGAATGCTTATTGTATAAGTGGTTTCAAGCGCATCTCCATCGGTAGTTTGCGTGATTTTGATTAACTTTACGGGATAATAACCGTGGAATCACCGAACAAAAAAGTGCCTTACTTGTTTCAGAACAAGATACACTTATAAAGAATATTACATGAAAATTGAACCAGGCAAACTGCTCCAACAAATCGACTCGCCAGCCGATCTCAAAAAGCTGGCCAAAGACGATCTTGTAAAAGTGTGTGACGAACTCAGGCAATACATAATTGATGTGGTAAGTGTGCATGGAGGTCATTTTGGTGCAAGTCTTGGTGTTGTTGAATTATCCGTAGCACTGCATTACGCCTACAATACACCATATGATCAGCTCGTATGGGATGTGGGACATCAGGCATACGGACATAAAATACTCACGGGTAGAAGAGATAATTTTCACACACAGAGAAAATATGGTGGTCTCAGCGGATTCCCAAAACGCAGCGAAAGTGTTTATGACACATTTGGTGTAGGCCATTCTTCCACCTCAATTTCTGCTGCTTTGGGGATGGCCCTTGCAGCCAAATACAAAGGTGAGGCAGACCGCAAGTCCGTTGCAGTGATCGGAGACGGCTCCATGACAGCAGGTATGGCATTTGAAGCCATGAATCATGCAGGAATTGCAGATGCCGATATGCTGGTTATTTTGAATGATAATAACATGAGCATCGACCCAAATGTGGGTGCCCTCCGGGAATACCTTACTGATATCAGCACCTCTCATACCTACAACAAGCTCAAAGACGACATATGGAAGAGCTTGGGGAAATTGCCCCTTGGAGGTAATTTTACACGGGAAATAGCAAGCAAGCTGGAACACAGCATCAAAGGATTTATAAGCCGAAGAAGCAACCTCTTTGAATCCATGAATATGCGGTACTTTGGTCCGATTGACGGGCACAATATCACAAAACTCGTGGATACGTTGAAGGATCTCAGGGAAATACCCGGTCCGAAACTCTTGCACATAATCACAACCAAAGGCAAAGGTTATGCGCTGGCTGAAAAAGACCAAACAAAATGGCATGCACCAGGACTTTTTGATAAAGTAACCGGGGAGATTTTTAAAAAAACATACGATACCCCTCAGGCTCCCAAATACCAGGATGTTTTTGGTAAAACAATGCTTGAATTGGCAAGAAATAATCCAACTATATTTGGTATTACACCTGCTATGCCGTCAGGATCATCTTTGAAATTCATGATGGACGAGATGCCAGATAGGGCATTTGATGTGGGCATTTGTGAACAACATGCTGTAACACTCAGTGCTGGTATGGCCACCCAAGGTTTAAGGGTTTTCTGCAACATTTATTCCAGCTTCATGCAGCGGGCCTATGATCAGGTTGTTCACGATGTTGCGATACAGAAACTGCCTGTGGTATTTTGCCTGGATAGGGCAGGTTTGGTTGGAGACGATGGACCAACTCACCACGGAGTATACGATATTGCCTACATGCGTTGCATCCCCAACATGATAGTATCCTCTCCCATGAATGAGGAGGAACTCAGAAACCTGATGTATACGGCTCAGCTCGAAACAACAAATCTTCCATTTGTGATCAGGTATCCCCGGGGTGAAGGTGTGATGCCGGAGTGGCAGACTCCACTGAAAGAAATACCTATCGGCAAGGGACGCAGGCTGAAGGAAGGTGTTGATCTGGCGATACTCAGTTTTGGCCATCCCGGCAATTTCGCAGCAGCTGCAATCAGGGAACTTAGGACTGACGGCATAACACCCGGACACTATGACCTGCGTTTCGTGAAACCGTTGGATGAAGAAATGTTACATGAGATTTTCAGCAAGTATAATAAAATCATCACTGTTGAAGACGGAACCATTGTGGGTGGTGTAGGTTCTGCTATCCTGGAGTTTATGGCAAAAAACAATTACCAAGCCTCTGTACGTATGCTGGGGATACCAGACAGAATAGTAGAACATGGCTCACAAAAGGAATTGCATAGGGAATGTGCTTACGATACCAAAGCTATCGTGGATACTGCAAGAGAAATGATGAAGGACCTGGTTCAGGTTATGCAGTAAAATCATAAACGGGATCCTGCGGGCGTTCATCATTGTATTCAATGATGAAGTTATTCCTGCCTTCACCGATGATGATTGACATGTAATTTTGCTGCACCAGTTCTAACACCGTCAGGAAAAGAAAGATGGCATGAAGCCGATCCTGACAAACATCAAAAACCTTTTCAAAAGACATGGTTTTTTCTTTGGAACTGACATGCAGCACATATTCCCTGCTTTCTTCCATTGTGTAGTTATACCTATACACAACATGCTGCGGCTTATTTTGCCTGTCATGTACCCTCTGCATCACCTTTTCAAAAAGCTTCATAAGTTTGAAAAGGCTAACAGATTGTATCTCTGTACCTTCAGAAGCTTCTTCTCCAATGGCATGCAAATCTTGTTTGAGATTGCCACGCTTCACCATGAAAAGGCGCTGCTGCTCAAGCTCGGCTAACCTGGCTGAAGCCTCCTTGAACTTTTTGTATTCAAGAATCTTATCTACCAATTCCTGACGAGGATCAATTTCATTACCTGATGCATCCAGCTCTTTTCTTGGCAACAACATTTTTGCTTTGATCCGCATCAATGTTGAAATGAATAAAATGAATTCACTACTCAATTCAATGTTATCATCTTCTGATTGCTTTATGAAAGCCAGAAAGTCATCAATAATATTTTTGATGGGAATATTGTAAATATCCAATTCATCCCTCTCAATAAAAAAAAGGAGTAGGTCAAAAGGACCTTCAAACTGGGGTAATTTAATCTGATAAGATGCTGTGTTCAATTTGGGTTATTTTAATTCAGCTAAACGACAAATATATGTATTCGATTCAAAACAACTGGATTCTCCAACTGAAATTAACGACCTTCGCAGCATAAATTGATTTAGAGATGATCAAATGGATAATGTTTGTTTTGTTGTGTTTGATATGGGGAAGCTCTTTTGTGTTGATGAAAACCGGATTGGAAACACTAAGCCCATATCAGGTTGCTTCACTTAGGATTCTGTTTACAGGATTGGTAATGCTACCCCTGTTGCCACGTGCGCTAAAAACAGTTCCCAAAGAAATGATCAGACCAATCATACTTTCTGGATTCCTGGGTTCATTCTTTCCTGCATTTCTTTTCTCGCTAGCCCAAACAAAGATTGACAGTTCACTGGCAGGCATACTCAATTCATTGACTCCTATTTTTACAGTTGCAATCGGCACAATGTTCTTTAAACTGAAGATCGGCTGGATAAAATGGGCAGGCATGATCACAGGATTTGCAGGCATGATGGTTTTGCTGCTTGGCAATACAAAAGGAATAAGTCTTAATTACCTGGGCTATGCTTTTTTCGTAATCCTGGCAACCATATTCTATGGCCTGAATGTAAATGTTGTTAACCAATTGCTGCGCAACACACAGCCATTGCACGTAGCAACCATTGCGTTTTCTGCATTAACCATACCAACGTTAATAATTTTGGTTATAACAGGATATTTCAGTGACCCCAACCTGCTGAACGGGACCTGGACACAGGGAACTATTGCTGCTGCAACCCTTGGCATCATGGGTACAGGAGTAGCATCGGTACTCTTTTACAGCCTTGTAAGCAAAGCCGGACCAGTATTCGCTTCCACCGTAACCTATGGCATACCATTTGTTGCAATAGGCTGGGGTTTGATTTTCGGAGAACAGATTTCCCTGATCCAAGTTGTGGGCATGTGTGTTATCCTCATAGGTGTTAGGCTTGCTAACAAGTAATCAAACACTCATCACTTCCTTCTCCTTGGCTGCCAGTGTTTTTTCAACGAGGGCAATGAATTTATTGGTAAGATCCTGTATCTCTTTTTCAGCGTCTGCAGCAGTGTCCTCACTCAGACCATTTTTTTGCATTTTTTTCACCTGCTCAATAGCATCCCTCCTGATATTTCTGATAGCAACTTTTGAATGCTCCCCTTCGCCCTGAACACGCTTTACAATTTCACGCCTCCTTTCTTCAGTAAGGGGTGGAAGAAAGATCCTGATAATCATGCCGTCATTCTGAGGCGTAACACCCAGGTTTGCCGCTATGATAGAACGTTCTATAGCTTGTAACATATTGCGTTCCCAGGGCTGAATAGTCAGCGTTCTCGCATCAGCTACTGTAATGTTAGCAACCTGAGCAATTGGAGTTGGCGCTCCGTAATAATCCACTGTGAGTCCGTCAAACATCTGAGGGTTAGCCCTTCCAGCCCTTAATTTAACCAATTCTGCTTCTAGATGGGATATGGCTTTCTCCATTGTTGAAGTGGCTTCCATGATATGCATTTCCAATTCTTCAGACATAATTGTTTGTTTTGCAATGCAAAGCTAATGAATGAGGTCTATAAGCAAAAGATAAATTGCCAAAAGCTTAATTGAGCGTATTCAATTCTTCAAAAGAATCTGAGCTTACAATTCTTGTAAATGTCTGAATTTCTTCTTTTTCAGCGGGGTATTGCCTGAAGTTGGATTTGCTTTTGAATGAAACACTGTTAACAATAAATATGACAATTAATGCTATGACGAACATTGAAATAATCAATATTGTATTGCCAAAATGCTGAAAGCTAAACGCATATATAACGAAGAGCGAATTTAATCCTAAAATAAAAAGTGTCACCTGCCTGTGTGTCAATCCCTTTCTCAGCAACAAATGATGAAAGTGTTGCATATCTGGTTCAAAAGGAGAACTGCCATGAAACATTCTGATAATCACCAGCCTCAGCATATCAGCCATAGGTATGATAAGCAAAGCAATACCAACAGCAGGTGCCGTTGAAAAATCTGTATCCTGACTTATTGCTGACCGCGTTGATATAAAGCGTACTACAAGTACTGCATTGATAAGTCCTATTAAAAGTGAACCAGTATCACCAAGAAATATTTTAGCAGGACTCCAGTTGTAAATCAAAAATGCCAACAAAGATGCTGCTAATACAAATGCTATCAACGCATGGGTTTTGTCGCCCTGAAACCAGAACAGTATACCCAAAAACAAAGTAGCAGATATACCAAGTGTTGCCGCCAACCCATCAACACCATCAATCAGGTTAAAAGCGTTGATAATCACCAGCATTGTAATTGTAGTAAACAAAAAGGATATTGCAGGAGATAGCATACCAATACCCAGAAATCCATCAAATGAATTCAACTGGTAGTATCCCTGATATGCCAGTAGTAAAACAGCAAGGAGCTGGCCTGCAAACTTTTTAGCCGGAGAAAAAAAGAGGATGTCATCTTTTAAGCCTACAAAAAAAATGATTGTAAATGCCGTCAGAAAACCAGGTATCTGTGGTGAATTTTTGAAATCTACTGATAATAATAGCGTAATCAGCAAAGATGCAAATAAGGCAATACCACCCATTGAAGGTGTAGGTATTTGGTGTATTTTTCTGATTCCCGGAAAATCAAGCAACTGCCTCCTGTGAGTTAATTTGATGATTACCGGAATCATAAAAAAAGAAATAGAAAAGGAAACACACAAAGGAAACAATACGGACCCCATAATCATATTTTTTCATCTGTTCACTACAACACAAGTCACTCAATACTTTGGGTTTTTCAATAATATGAAATTAAAATTTATACCTGACTATTCACAGTAGGCTCTCTTATTTTTATGCACATTGGGAAAAAAACATGAATCCCTGTTTAAAAACACACAAAAACATTAGTTTTGCCCGAAATACATTAAGATGGCAACCCTTCAGGAAACAGCTTCTCAAATCAGACGGGATATTGTGAGAATGGTACATGGCGTTCAAAGTGGTCACCCTGGTGGTTCTCTTGGCTGTGCTGACTTTTTAACAGCATTGTATTTTAAAATCATGAAACATGATCCTGCTTTCAATATGGATGGTGTGCATGAAGATTTGTTTGTACTTTCAAACGGACACATATCACCAGTTTTTTATTCATGCCTTGCCCGTTCCGGTTACTTTCCCATTAGCGAGCTGGCAACTTTCAGAAAGTTGAACACACGTTTACAGGGGCACCCTACTACCCATGAGCACTTGCCAGGTGTAAGGATAGCATCGGGCTCACTCGGCCAGGGTTTGAGTGTTGCAATAGGCATGGCATTGGCCAAAAAGCTTAACAAAGACAGTAACCTGGTCTTTTCATTGCACGGAGATGGTGAACTTCAAGAAGGACAGATTTGGGAAGCAGTTATTTTTGCAGCACACCACAAAGTAGATAACCTCATCACTACAGTAGACTGGAACGGCCAACAGATTGATGGCACAACAGATCAGGTCATGTCTCTGGGTAATATCAGGGAAAAGTTCGAAGTATTTGGGTGGACTACTCTCGAGATGAATGGTAACGACATGGATGATGTTGTCAGTGTTCTGGAGCAGGCAAAAGCAGCATCAGGGCAAGGCAAACCCATCGCCATCATGATGCATACCATCATGGGAAAAGGTGTTGACTTCATGGAAAACGACCATGGCTGGCACGGAATAGCCCCTAGTGATGAACAACTTGCCAAGGCACTTGCACAATTGCCTGAGTCTCTGGGAGATTATTAATTGTCAAAACGACCTAAGCGCGATATTTTGTCTGGATGCCCGAACTGAAGGCATCCATGACGCCATTGTTCCAATTGAGAATACTGTTAACAATACCAGTAATATATCAGAACCCATCAGTTTTACAGGATAATAATCAATCAGGAAAGTACTCCCTTCCAATGGTATCAGCTTGAATGTTGTCTGAAGATAATAAATCAATAAAGCAAGCAATAAACCTGCAAAAGTTCCGATACCAGCTAACAAAATCCCCTCTGCCAGAAAGATTTTGCGAATCAGTCC
>JBDLTO010000284.1:0-5685 GCA_039805815.1 Bacteroidota bacterium
CTCAGAGTTATGATAACAAAATCTGGCTATTCGACGAGTTGGATGCCCGTTTGAAGAAAGTTAGTGATCAAGGTAATGTTGAACTTGAAACTGGTGATCTTCGTTTGTTATTAGGTTTGAATCCGAATCCTGATGTTATTTTTGAATTGGATAAATATGTATGCATGTATGATCCAACAAACGGACTCATGCTGTTTGATCAGCTTGGAGCATACCGCAATACTATTCCAATAAAAGGGTGGAACAATGTTCACGGAATAGGCGATATTGTGATTGGTATATACAGGGGGAAGTTAATGGGGTATCATGTAAAAAACCTGAAAATCATGGAATTGTTGGATTTGACTGATCTAACTGTTGGAATTGAGCGTCAAGTTGTTGCAAGCGGACAAAGGCTGTATATCCTGGGGCAAACGGGTATTGTGATTTATAGAATTCCGGTAGGTATGAACAAACTGGGAGATTAAAATAATATAAAATGCATTTTCTTAATGGTTTACCCGGCAATCTGATTTTAGCGATTCAACTGTTATTTTCAGCTTACCTTTTGATACCATTCCTTTTTTACTGCTATTATGTTATTTCAAAGAAAATAGGATTGAGAGAACGAATCCATCGCATGCCGGTTATAACAAAACATGATTTCCAATTCAATATAGTTATTACAGCTCATCAGGAAGTTGCATTCATCAATCCGCTTTTGGATTCTCTTCAAAAGCAGACCTATAAGCGTTTTCAGGCTTTCGTAGTCGCTGATCAAATCCCGCTTTCTATAAGTTTTGATTCAGCTCAGGTTAAAACAATTCACCCCTCCAGTCCACTTAATTCCAAAATTGATTCTATCGCTTTGGCGATGAAATATATTCAAGACCCAACCTCAGTTGTCATCATTCTTGATTCGGATAACCTACTTCATCCTGCATATCTTGAAGTGATGAATAATTATTTTCAAAGAGGGTACAAGGTGGTACAGTCTGATTTCAAAGCAAAAAATACAGAAACTCCAATTGCACTCATGGATGCTGTTGGGGATTTGTATAATTTTTTTGTTGATCGTGAAATGCGGATGGAGCTTGGCTTTTCTTCGGCTATATGGGGTGCGGGTATAGCATTTGAAAGGAAGCTTTACGAAGGGATTTCCTACCTGGATAACTTGGGAGGTTTTGACAAAAAATTACAGATTCACCTGGCTTCTGCTGTAGAGAGAATAGCTTTTGCCAAAGAAGCTATTTTGTATGATGAGAAGATTATAGACTCCTCAGCACTGCAGCGTCAGCGAACCAGGTGGATAAGTGCGCAGTTGAAATACATGAGTCAAAATGTAAAGTTTCTTCTGCTTGCAGTTGTTAAACTTGATTTTAACAAGATCTATTTTGGGTTCGCCAACATCAGGCCACCACTGTTTATGACTATTGGTGCTGCCATCCTCTTGATGTTTTTGGATATATTCTGGAAACCCTGGCTGTCTCTATATTGGTTAGCAAGCCTTCTCATTTTTGTTTCTGGCTTCATTCTGATAGTCAGGTTGAAGACCCATGAGATGAGGTATAAGCATGCCTTGCAGGCGTTACCTCAATTTATCATCTCTCAGGTTTTGGCATCACTGCAACTTGGAAAAGCAAAAAAATCATTTATGAAAACAACACACCATCATCCGGTATATATTGATGAGGTCCTCAACAGAAATAATTAAATTAAGTATTCTGAATGCTGGCAAAACAACATTGTAATTAGGCAAAGCGGTTAGCTTAATGCTGATTTTAGCTCCACAAGCATTGTTCGAATACCTTTTAATACAGCTACAGCTTCAAATTTTTCAGAAATAGATTTTCCTTTTTTCAGAAAATCTTTTGCTCCTTTGATAGTGTATTTTTTCTCTTTGAGTAAAAAATGAATCAGTTTAAGGTTTTTGATATCGGCAGGTCTGAAAAGCCTGTCACCCTTTCTGTTCTTTCTTGGTTTTATGATGTCAAATTCTTTTTCCCAGTACCTAAGGAGGGAAATGTTTACGCCAAACATACCAGCTACTTCGCTGATTGGGTAGTATTGTTTGGAAAAAAGAATTTCATCTTCAGGAATTTCGAGTGTAACTGGTTTGACTTGTTCAGTTTGAAAAGGCGCTTGTTTTGATTTTTTTTGTTTAGAGATGGCAGGACCAGCAGCCTCTTCGGGAATTGGTTTTATACTTGCCGATTCACTTTGCAACGGATGATTAAATTCATCTGTCTGATTAATAGTTTCAGGTTTGCTTAAGGCCTGAATAGGGGATGACTCCGTTTGCAGTGTCGTTTGTTTCTCAACATCAGGGACAGGTTTTACTGGAGTGAAGCTATCTATTTCAGAGAATAAATCAGGCTGGTTGAGAAAGGGAGTGGCTGGTTCTGCCACTGCATTGGTTGCTTCCTCGATTTGACTTGCAGGTTTTTTTTCTTTAGCGTTTTTTGCACCTCGCGAAACTGCGGGCTGAGGTTTTCCCTCAAGTTTAACCGGTTCTCCTCCAAATAGATCCAATTGGTGCAACATGTGAACAAATTTAAGTCCTATTTACAGGAGAACACCTTGCAGTTATGCACATGGTAAGGTTAATCAAACGACTGATTTCTGGATGCAGCGAGTTTGAGGATACGCTGGTATTGTTCCGGTGTAAGGTCGTTATAGAAGAAATAAATGGGGTCAAGCCTTTTTTTGCCTTTGAATACTTCGTAATGAAGGTGTGGACCAGTTGACTTTCCAGTTGATCCCACATAGCCAATAACCTCTCCACGTTTTACTTTTTGTCCTCTTTTGGCTTTTAATCTGGACATATGTCCGTATAATGTTTTATAAGAATATCCATGGTTTACAACCACATGATTGCCATATCCATTACCCAGATTACCGGCAGTTTCAATAGTGCCATCAGCAGTGGCATAGATCGGAGTTCCTTGCGGGGCTGTAAAATCAAGTCCAGGATGAAATTTAACCATTTTATAAACAGGATCAATACGATACCCAAAGCCTGAAGATAACCTGTTGAGGTCTCTGTTACTCAGCGGTTGGATGGCAGGAGTGCTGGAAAGCAGTTTCTCTTTATTTTTAATCATGCCCTCAATCTCTTTATATGATTTTTCCTGTGCATCCAGTCTGCTGTATAGCGCATTGAGAGATTTGAAGATGCCGGCAGCCATTTCATTGTTATCCATTCTCGCCACATTTTGCAGATGCTCCCGATCTTCCAGGTTTTTAGCCCTGGCACTATCAGGGATAGGAGTTGCCTCGAAAACAGTCCTGTAGATTTCATTATCCCTGTTTTCCAGCTCCTTCATCCGCTCATCGATATCTTGAAACCTGGAAGCGTAAATACGGTTAAGTTCTTCAGCTTTCTCAATTTGAACCCTCAGGAGTTTCTCCTTGGGAGAATCAAGGAATTTAAATGCAAAGGTTACAATAAGTAAGCCTGTTACAACCGCTGCTGAAATAAAAGTAAGTATCCGGAATAGGGTCACGCGGAGAGGCACCACCTGTTTTTCGTACCGGAGTGTATTGATGTTGTAGTAATATCTAATTTTCTTCACCTGCTTGCTTCCTTAAAAAATGTACTTTTGCAACGCAAAAAGTTCGGCAAATATAGACTATTGCCGTCTTTTTTGACTACTTAAAAAAGGGTTAAAATGACATCAGCTGAAATACGAAGCAGATTTTTGAAGTTTTTTGAAGAAAAAGGGCACAGAATTGTTCCTTCAGCACCTATTGTGTTAAAGGATGACCCCACCCTGCTTTTTACCAACGCAGGTATGAATCAGTTCAAGGACTACTTTTTGGGCAATAAGACTGCTCCCTATAACCGTGTTGCTGATACCCAGAAATGCCTTCGGGTAAGTGGAAAACATAACGATCTGGAAGAGGTGGGTGTGGATACCTATCACCATACGATGTTTGAGATGTTGGGTAACTGGAGTTTTGGCGACTATTTTAAAAAGGAAGCTATAACATGGAGCTGGGAATTGCTTACAGAGGTATATGGTATCGAGAAAGATAGGTTGTATGCAACTGTTTTTGAGGGGGATCCCCAAGAGAATATTCCGGCCTCAACCATAGCTTTGTCTGTCTGGAAAAACTTATTGCCCGATGACCATATTGTCATGGGAAATAAAAAGGACAATTTCTGGGAGATGGGTGAAACTGGTCCCTGCGGACCTTGCAGTGAAATCCATGTGGACTGCAGGCCAGATGAAGAACGGACTAATATTCCGGGTCATCTCCTCGTTAATAAGGATCACCCCCAGGTAATTGAAATCTGGAATAATGTATTCATACAGTATAACAGGTTGAAGGACGGAAGCCTTCAGCCTTTGGAGTCAACACATGTGGATACTGGGATGGGACTCGAGCGACTGGTTAGGGTGCTTCAGAAAAAGACATCCAACTACGATACAGATATTTTTGCGGGAACAATAAGCAAAACCGAAGAGATTTCAGGTAAAAAATATACGGCTGGTGATTCCCGGCAGGATGTTGCCTTTAGGGTTCTTGCAGATCATATCAGGGCACTTGCTTTTACCATTGCAGATGGTCAACTCCCTTCCAACACCGGTGCCGGGTATGTGATCAGGAGGATTTTGCGAAGGGCAGTACGCTATTATTACTCCTACCTTGATGTCAAAGTACCCCTATTGCATGAGTTGATTCCTGGATTATCGGTACAATTCAGGGATGTTTTTCCTGAGCTTCAGGCACAGTCAGCTTTTGTTGCCAAAGTGGTCAGGGAAGAGGAAGAAACTTTCCTTCGCACCCTTGGTAAGGGCTTAAAGAAAATGGATGACCTGATGACTGGAGCACAAGCTTCCGGTGTCATACAAGGTAAAGCAGCTTTTGAACTATACGACACCTACGGATTCCCAATTGATCTTACGCGGTTGATTGCACAGGAAAATAAATTAGATGTTGATGAAAAGGGTTTTGAGCAGGAGATGCAACAGCAGAAGAACCGCAGCAGGGCTGCAACCGCATCAGATGTGGCAGATTGGGTTGAGGTAACAGGTGGTGCAGGATTGGCTTCTTCATTCGTGGGTTATGAAACACTTGCGTCAGACACGCGCCTGCTCAGGTATAGGAGTGTATCTACCAAAAATGGAACCAGTTTTCAGGTGGTATTGGAGAAGACACCCTTTTATGCCGAGAGTGGTGGCCAGGTTGGAGATACCGGTATAATCAAGATGGGAGATCAGGTCCTGGAAGTATTGAATACCAAAAAAGAAAATGACCTCTTTGTGCATACCATTGCGCAAATGCCTCCTGTTGTTCAGGCAGCAGTATCCGCTTCAGTTAATGTGGAGAGGCGGTCATCAATCAGCCTGCACCATACGCTCACGCACCTTGTACATGCAGCATTGCGTCAGGTATTGGGTACTCATGTAGCACAAAAAGGTTCTCAGGTAACAGATCAGGGCATGCGATTTGACTTTTCGCATTTTGCCAAGATGACAGTGGAAGAAATGGACGCTGTCACAGCAATTGTAAATGCTCGCATCAGACAGAATATTCCTGTAGTTATCAGGGTAATGGAAAAGGACGCAGCCATAAGCTCCGGCGCTACTGCTTTATTCGGAGAAAAATATGGTGATCAGGTACGGGTTGTCACCATTGATCCCGATTACTCTGTAGAACTTTGCGGGGGCACCCATGCCGGCAGGACAGGTGATCTTG
>JBDLTO010000285.1:0-5135 GCA_039805815.1 Bacteroidota bacterium
AACACAAAAAGGAAGCAGATGCAAAAAAATGACAACCAACGCCAACGGCAGGTGTCATCTTCACACATGATCAATCTTTAAAATATTAATAATGAACACTAACTGGTTATTTGCAATTGATCCAACTGCCGAAGAGGTGATTGTTTCAGCATCTCCAAAAGGAAGCAATAAAATAAACCTGGTTGAACGCATTCTCCGGATAGATAATGAGATGCTGTATCATGCTGTTGTTACGTTAACCGCTATTACAAAAGACAACAATTTTGATGCAGCGATTTTCAAAGCAATGGATAAAGTTTGTCAATTGATGTATCAAAAACACAAGGAATCAAAATAAATCATACTGAAGTTGATTTCATGTATTCACATGAATTAAAAGTGATATTGGAAACGAATGGTTTGATTTATATAACTTCAGTGGATTAAATAAAAGAGATGGTAACGCTCATTTGGATCTTTCTGGTCTTGTTTTCTTTGTGGTTTATTTATGTGTTTGCATCCGACATCCTAAAAAATAAAAAAACTCTTGAGCATATAAGTCTGTTGAAAACCGGCGCAATAGGTTTTGTTGTTAATTTCTTTGATGTTTTGGGAATTGGTGCTTTTGCACCTCAAACAGCATTATTAAAATTCACGAAACAAACCACGGACAGACTCATCCCTGGCACAATGAATGTGGCCAATACCATACCAGTGCTCGTTCAGGCAATTATTTTTATTCAAATTGTAGAAGTTGAAGCGCTAACATTGATTGTGATGTTTTTGACTGCGATGGTAGGTGCAATATGGGGTGCAGGCGTTGTTGCAAAACTCTCCGAAAATAAAATCCGGCTAACCATGGGCATAGCCTTATTGATCACTGCAACATTCATGTTTGCCAATAAAATGAATTGGATCCAGGGGGAAGGGACAGCGATAGGTATACATGGCTGGAAATTGGTATTGGCGGGAGCCGTAAATTTTATTCTAGGAGCAATCATGACAGCAGGTGTGGGTTTATATGCACCGTGTATGGCTTTGGTTTTTTTATTGGGTATGTCTCCTCAAGTGGCATTTCCAATCATGATGGGATCTTGTGCCTTTTTGATGCCCCCTGCTTCATTTAAGTTTATCAAATCAGGTGCTTACAATAGAAAAGCGGCGCTGGTTATGGCCATTCCCGGAACAATTGCTGTGCTGATTGCTGCCTTGGTTGTAAAATCATTGCCGCTGGATGTGCTTCGCTGGTTGGTCATTGCAATAGTATTGTATACATCTGCCACTATGTTCAGGGCCGCACTTCAGCGAACAAAATAACCCGATCTGTTCATCGAATAAGTTTTACATTTATGCAGGCTATATCCGGCCATCATCAAACATGAGTAGTTATCCCAGTATTTTCAATGATGTCATCGGACCAGTAATGCGGGGCCCATCCAGTTCACACTGTGCTGCATCGCTTCGTATTGCCAGAATTTGTCGTGATTTGATGGATGAAGACATCAAAGACATCTTAATCGAATTTGATCCCAACGGTTCTTTGGCAACAACACACAAAAGCCAGGGGTCAGATATGGGATTATTTGGCGGATTTTTAGGTTGGGAAGCGTATGATGAGCGACTCCCCTCATCAGAAAAATATTTGGCAGAAGCGGGTATTCACTATAGCATTCAAATTGTCGAACTGCCTGAAAAACATCCCAATACCTACCAGATTACCTTAAGCAACAACAAGGAGGCCAGGCGACTAACAGCAATATCTACCGGTGGCGGAATGATTGAAGTGGTGAACATAGACGGGAATAAAATTTCCATTGCAGGAGATTACCATGAAACACTCATTTATTGCAGCAATGCTGATGGTATTCAAGCGTTGCTGGATGCAAATGTTACATACGACGAAGCTATATTTCACAATGGAGAAAATCCATGTTTACAAATAAAATCGCAGCAACCTATTCCTGAAGCCCTTCGCCATGAAATATTGCAAATGGATGCAGTGCAAGCGGTAAAGAGCCTCAATCCGGTACTTCCCATCAAGTCCAGAAAAAACCTAAAGGTGCCTTTCATCACTTGTGCTGAAATGTTTGCATACAACCAAGACAAAAATCTGGCACTTTGGGAGTTGGCTGCAACCTATGAAAGCATCCGGGGGGATATCAGTAGAGACGCAGTATTCGAAAAAATGCGTGCGATTATCCAAATCATGGGCAATGCAATTGAAACAGGGTTAAGTGGAACTGCTTACAAGGATAGGATTTTGGGCAGTCAGTCGCCCAACTACCAAAAGTCCTATGACGCAAAACAGTTGCTTGGCGGTGATGTGCTCAATAAAACAATCATGTATGTATCTGCTATCATGGAAGTAAAAAGTTCCATGGGCGTGATTGTTGCAGCTCCTACTGCAGGTTCATGTGGAGGGTTGCCTGGGGTTGTATTTGGCGCTGCGCACAGTATTGGGGCTGACGAGGATGCAATGGTTAAAGCAATGTTGTCTGCAGGACTTATTGGTGTATTTATAGCGGCACACGCAACTTTCGCTGCAGAGGTTGGCGGATGCATGGCTGAAACAGGCTCTGGTGGCGGAATGGCTGCCGCTGCATTAGTAGAAATGAATGGCGGAACACTGGAGCAATCCATTGCAGCAGCATCCATATCATTACAGAATTCATTGGGTATCATATGCGACCCCATTGGCAATCGGGTAGAAGCGCCATGTCTTGGTAGAAATGTCATGGCCGCTACCAATGCGATTTCCTGCGCAAACATGGCGCTGGCAGATTATGAACACCTCATACCTTTGGATGAAGTCATACAAACGATGAAAGCGGTGGGTGATCAGATACACCATACCTTACGTTGTACAAATCTTGGTGGATTATCAGTTACTACTACTGCCAAACGAATTGAAGCTGCACTTGAGGATAACCCTCCAGTTTTCTTTAAAAGTTGTTAGACCAAAAAAAGCATTGATTCTTATTCTAACTAAAAAACCACCTATGAAACAAATCATAAGTGGTTGATTTTCAACGTGGGCCCACCTGGGCTTGAACCAGGGACACCCTGATTATGAGTCAGGTGCTCTAACCAGCTGAGCTATAGGCCCTAGAACATGACTGTTCTGAGGATTGCAAAATTAAGGAATTAATCATATTGTTTTCTGATTGATAAGATTTTATACCATTTTTTTACTTTTCCAATGTTTAATTTCTCTTCCCCCCTCGAATATGCTTCTTTTTTTGTATATTGTTAGTATGGTCAACATAACAGTGATGCTAAAAAGGAAATAACTTTGTTCATGATAACTCATGGTGAGAAAATTTGTAGATATAAGCCAATTCCAAGCACGAAAAATGGAGATACATGGAAATGTAGACCGGTTTTATTGGCATGACAAAACATTAGAAACAAGGTTGTCTGCAGCAGCTGAGATGAATGCCATTGCATTCAATGAACCTGAATTCATTTTCAAAAAAGTCGATAAATCCTTTTACTCATCACGAAAACATAACGCAATTGAATCTTTTCAATGAAGATTTTAAGGATTACATAGCTTTACTCAATCACTATGGTGTTGACTACATGCTTGTTGGGGGCTACGCTGTAGTTATTAGAGGTTATAGCAGAACTACAGGAGATCTTGACATTTGGGTTGATAAGGAGCGTGTTAATTACAACAATCTAATCAATGTAAATATTGCATTTGGCTTACCAAAAGAAGCAATACCCGAGGAAAAGTTCTTTTCAGAAGAATTTGATGTATTTACTTTTGGGAGGCCACCTTATGCTATTGAAATCATGACGGCAGTCAAGGGACTTGAATTCAAGGAATGCATGAAACATGCAACCATAGAGCATATAGACGGACTTCCTGTAAAAGTGATACACCTGAATCAACTTAAAATTGCTAAGTCTAGTGCCGCAAGACACAAGGATTTAAATGATCTTGAAAACCTTCCAAACTAATCAGGTTTTTCCAAAAAAATGGAAAATACCGCAAATAAACTACCTTTGCAACCCCAACCTTAACCTTTCATTAACCGTATTGGGAATACATTTGTCGACTTAATAAAGACCATGAAGAAGATATTCGGATTACTGCTCCTTACCCTTACGCTTCAGGCCTCAGCTCAGGAAGCTAAAACAAAAGATAAACCTAAGGCTGTTAAGCCTGCAAAAGTTGAGGAGCCAAAAGCCCCCAAAATAAAGCCTGATTACAGTAAACTGGATCTCAGCAAAAGGGCTTCTGACCATTTTATGCTGCAGTTCGGTATGGCAGGATGGGGTAAGCCGGATGAAATCACTACAAAGGGTTTCAGCAGGACTTTCAACGGATATTTTCTTTTTGATTTTCCTTTCAAATCGAATCCCAGATTGAGCGTTGCTGTTGGTCCGGGTGTGGGTACCGATAATATTTTCTTCGACAAAACCACCGTTGACCTGAACGACAGAACTGGTGTGAAATTTCTGAGGGATACCATTACCCGTTATAAAAAACACAAACTGGTAACCGGTTATGTTGAAGCACCCATTGAATTGCGCTATTCTACTAATCCTGAAAACATGAACAAAGGATGGAAATTTGCATTCGGTGCCAAGATTGGAACACTGATTGATGCCAAGATGAAATCCAAAATCGACCTTGACGCTACCGGAACTGGTGGTTACTATACCAAAGAAAAAGACAGGCGCTACATCAACAGCACCAGATTTGCCCTTATTGGAAGGGTAGGCTTGGGCAACTTCAGTGTATTTGGTTCCTATACCGTAACAGATTTCTTCAAGGAAGGTCTGGGCCCGTCTGTTAGGCCATATTCCTTTGGTGTTGTATTAAGCGGACTTTAATCACGCCCTCAAAGCATGGAAAATAATTAGGTGTTAGATAAAACTTCACTTTTTAATGAATCGGAAAAGGCTGTACTCGTTGGGGTTGGCCTGAAAGATCAAAAGGACCACCTCCTGAGGGAGTACCTGGATGAATTGGCGTTCTTAGCCACTACAGCAGGAGCTGTTACCGTTAAAACGTTTACCCAGAAACTTTCGCACCCAGATTCCAAAACCTATGTAGGTAAGGGTAAATTGGAAGAGATAAGGGATTGGGCAGCTGGGAAAGATATACGGGTACTCATTTTCGACGATGAACTCACCGGTGCTCA
>JBDLTO010000286.1:0-11283 GCA_039805815.1 Bacteroidota bacterium
TGATTGTTGGTTCACCTGTTTTTTCTTACCTAAGTGAAAAAACTGCATCAATAATTGAAGGGAAATCATATTCCTTTAGTTTCATGAGGTTTCTGTCTGATTTATGGCGTGGGATCACCATGGCGCTAAGAAATACCTTCTGGCAACTGATCTATATTATTGCAATCATTTTTGTATCATTGATTCCCCTTATAGGCTGGATAACTCCAATTCTGGCTGTCATTATTGAATGTTACTATTACGGTTTTTCCATGCTCGATTATACCTGCGAACGCAATGGCATGAACAAACAGAAAAGCATCGATTATATCAGTATACACAAAGGATTGGCAATTGGCAACGGCATAGTTTTCTACCTCATGCACCTGTTACCGGTAATTGGATGGGTACTTGCACCTGCTTATGCCGTCATAGCTGCTACAATCAGCATGCATGAAACGGGAGATGATCCCCACACAATTTGAGTATGACTGCAGAGGTTTACCTGATACCAGTACCCATTGCCGAAGATGGCTTCCACACCATACCTAGAGATGTTCTGGGAGTAATGAACAGGTGTGAAGTGTTTTTTGCTGAAGATCTGCGGACTGCCAGAAGGGCTTTTCGGAAGATTGACCCTCAGTTTAATATTGACAGCAAAACCTGGCATGAAATCAAACAGGAGGAAACGGCATATGAAGCTGAATTTAAAGCAGCGATAACTGATAAAAAGATAATTGGCATCGTAAGCGAGTCTGGATGTCCGGGCATTGCCGACCCCGGACAAAAACTGGTGGCTTGGGCACATGAAGCAGGAACTATTGTAAAACCAGTGAGTGGTCCGAGCTCATTACTGCTGGCACTCATGGCAAGTGGACTAAACGGACAACAATTTACCTTCAACGGCTACCTTCCAATAGCTTCACAAGACAGAACAAAGAAAATCCGTGAGCTTGAAAAGAAGGTCATCACAGAAAACTGTTCCCAGCTCTTTATTGAAACACCTTACCGAAACCAGCAACTTTTTGACAGCCTGCTTGAAACTTTACAACCTTCCATGAAGCTTTGTGTGGCGTTTAACTTAACCTCAGCTTCGGAATGGGTAATAACAATGACAATAGGAGCATGGAAAAAAAAGCCGGCCTCTCTTCCGAAAGCACCGGCAATTTTTATTATTGGAAATTAAAGTCCGTATTCACTCACAAGGTATACCATCGCAGCCATCACTACTGTTCCCAGATTGAGTTCCCTTTCACTTACTGCTTCAAAGACATCTGTTTGGGCATGGTGCAAATCCATGTAACGCTGCGAATCGGGATTCAACCCAATCAGGGCTGTTCCAAGCGGACGTAAGGGCCCAATATCAGCACCACCTCCACCTTCATTGAATTCAAGTGCCCCATATTGCCTAAACAGGGGTTGCCAGGCCAGAATTTTAAGCTTCTGTGATGCAATGGCAGAAAATCCAAAGCCCCGGGGAGTAAATCCACCTGCGTCGCTTTCTAGTGCCATGATGAATTTTTTCGACTCTGTCCGAGCTATTTCCGCATATTTTGTACCACCCCGCAACCCATTTTCCTCGTTCATGAACATGACTGCCCTTACAGACCTTTTAGGCCTGATGCCCAATGCTTTGAATGAACGGATGATTTCTATACTTTGCATACAACCTGTGCCGTCATCATGGGCGCCTTCCGCAAGATCCCAACTATCGAGATGTCCGCCTACGGTAATGACTTCATCAGGAAGCTCTGAACCACGTAACTCCCCAACCACATTGTAAGAAAGCACATCTTCCAGCATTTTACAATTGGTTTTAATATAAACAGACTTAACCTTACCGGCACTGATGAGTCCGCTCAATTCAACGGCTCCATTGGTACTGATTGCCACAGCGGGAATTTTAGGCTTGTCTTCGTCATACCTTGTAGCACCGGTATGAGGATTATCATCCAAAACCGGAGATAGCGTACGTACAATCACACCAATAGCACCCAGTGCAGCAGCCCTTGAAGGGCCCTGTGAACGGTAAATACCTGCTTCCCCATAAGCCCTAAATGTATTGATATGTCTGGGATCCATCCGATAATTGTAAAAAACAATCTTCCCCTTGACCTTGTCAGTGCCCAATGCTTCAAGTTCCTGAAAACTTTTTACCTCAAGAATGCCGCCTGTTATTCCGGAAGTAGGCGTACCTACCGCATTGCCCAATGAAACAATGTTAAGTGGAATAGATTTACCATTGGTAAGAACAGCCTTACCCGCCTCCTTTTCTCCCCTGACCCACCGGGGTACCATACAGGGTTGCAAGTAAACCGTATCAGCACCGGCTTCGCGCAGCATTCTGGCTGTTTGCGCCACTGCCAACGCAGCGCCAGGCGAACCAGACAACCTGGGGCCAACCTTTTTACAGAGATAACGAAGGTTATTATATGCCTGACCATTCATAAAAACTTCATCAGAGATTTTTTTGATCATCAGAGAATCAGCAGACGACTGTGCAACCGCCACGCCAGAAAACAAAATGCCCAAGAAAATTAAAATAGAATACCTGCTCATGTTTGATGTATTTAGCTGAACTGAAAACTACTGAATTTTAAGGTTACTGCAAGACATTCAATCAATGAACCTTATTATCGGTAATTTCGTTAAACAAAAAAATGTTTTGCTCATGAACATCGGGATTGTCTGTTATCCAACTTTTGGCGGAAGTGGCGTATTGGCAACAGAACTTGGCAAAGCCTTGGCAGACAAAGGTCATGGCGTGCACTTTATCACTTACCAGCAACCTGTAAGACTCACCGGTTTTAGCGCAAATATATTTTATCATGAGGTAAGGGTGCCAACATATCCTCTTTTTGATTTTCCACCATACGAAACCGCACTGGCCAGTACTATGGTAGATGTTGTCAAAAACAATCATGTTGACCTGCTGCATGTGCACTATGCTATTCCACATGCGTCTGCTGCATATATGGCCAAACAAATTCTTGCATCGGAAGGTTTGGATGTGCCATTCATTACTACGCTTCATGGTACTGATATAACCCTTGTTGGTAAAGATAAGACCTATGCACCGGTGGTAGCTTTTTCCATTAACCAGAGCGATGCCATAACAGCTGTTTCACATAATCTTAAAGAAGAAACCTACGCAAATTTCAATATCAAGAAAGATATCAGTGTCATTCATAATTTTGTAGACACGCAACGATTCCAACGAAATCCTATTGATGCATTCAGGAAAGTTATCGCCCCCAATGGTGAAAAAATTTTGTTACATGCATCCAATTTCAGAAAAATCAAGCGCATCGCTGATGTGATATATACATTTAATAAAATCAGACAGGAAATCCCTTCCAAGCTTCTCCTGGTTGGAGATGGCCCGGAGCGTCCCATGGCAGAGGAACTATGTAGGTCACTTGGAATATGTGAGGATACCCGTTTTGTAGGCAAGCAACAAGAGATGGAAGAAATTTATCCCATTGCCGATCTTTTCCTGTTACCATCCGAATATGAAAGCTTCGGCCTATCTGCCTTGGAAGCCATGGCTGCAGGAACCCCTGTAATAGCAACAAGAACCGGTGGTCTGCCAGAAATTATCTTACACGGAGAAAATGGATTCCTCAGCGAAGTTGGGGATGTGGAAGATATGGCACGCAATGCCAGAATTATTCTGACTAGCACACATACCCTAGAAAGGTTCAAGGAAAACGCAAGAGAACAGGCTGCAAAATTTGCAATCGGGAACATTGTGCCTGCTTATGAGGAGCTCTATAAAACTGTTCTGGAAAAAAATAAATAAGAGACACCTCTTGCCCTACTTTCGGTTGGTAAACTTGTGCCCAGCCTACGGCGGGCAAGCTCGTGCCTCATGCCTTGTCTCCCGTCCCTGGCTGTTTATTTATTCTTCAACCAGCTTTCAGGATTAACAAAACGCATCTCTTCATTGAGCATGAAAAGGATTTCACCATCTCCATCAAAATTTTCTGCAGCCTTCCCTATAACCTGCCCCATGCTCACCTTTGCTCCTTTTGCTACAGTTACAGTGGATAAGTTGAAATAAGTGGTGAAATATTTCCCGTGCTTGATGGTGACAGTCTGGCTGCCAGCCACGTCATATACGGTTGTAACAACTCCCTCAAATACAGCTTTTACCGGTGCGTCGGGCAAAGTTTGAATGGTAATGCCACTGTTATCTTCATCAATCTGAGTCCCTTCTATTCGCTGTCTTCCGAAACTTGAAGTGATGGTACCCTTGTCTACAGGCCAGGGAAGATTTCCCCTGTTATTCTCGAATCCTACAGAAACCTTGGTAACCTCTGGTGTATTCTCAAGGATATTAGCCTTTCTAACAGGTGCGGCGACGGATGTGCTGGCAGCAGGCGTTTTCTCGGTTGGCTTGACAGCAACGGTACTTGATGCGAGCTTTCTGGCCTCCTCCTCTGCCTTTTTCTTTGCGTCTGCTATTTCCTTTTTAATAATGGCGGCTATTGAGCTCTGAAGACTTCTTTCTATTCTCTTTTTTGCGGCTACCTCCTTTTCAATCTCTTTTTCTCTTGCCTTCAGCTTTGAAACAAATTGGTTTTTCTCTTTTTGCTCCTCTTCCAGGATAACTTTTTGTTCTTTCTGCTCATCGAGAACCCTGGATTTAACTGTTTTATTGGCCTGCAACAATTTAATTTTTTCTGCTAACTCCAGCTGCGTCTTGTTGATATTCAAAACCTGCTCGTCCCTGTATTTACGATAACTCTTTAAATAGGTGGCCCGTTTAACGGCATCATTGAAACTAGTGGCTGTAAAGATGAAATTGAGCATATCATAACTACTCCGGTTCTTATAGGCATACTCAATTGTACCGGCATATTGCTGCTTGAGTGTATCCAACTGCCTCTGTAAACGATAAATCTCCCTGTTATTATTGAAAATAGTATTATCAATAAGCCTCATTTCATCATTCAGATTATTGATAACTGCATACCTGCTCCGCAAACGTCTCTCAATGAGTTTAAGCTCTGAGATGCTTGCCTTTTTATTGCTTGAAATTTCAGATTGTGTCTTTTGTAAGGATGCTATTTCCTGCTGAATTTCCTTTCTCTTTTTTTCAAGCTCATCCCTTGTCTGGGAAAACCCTGCAGAAAAGATAAACCCAAGCAATACGGCAACCACCAATTTTATATAGCCTGTTCTGTATGTTTTTTGAATCATCAGCAAATCTTCAAAATTTTACCTTTACAATAAGTTAATAAATTACCCTGTAATTTTTCGGGATACTGAATGGAAATGTCATGGGCTTCTCAAACTCAACCTGCTTAAAATCAAGGTTGATTTCAAGTTTTGTTTTTTCTGAAAGTGTAATATTCCGCAATCCTGCAAACATCCAACTCCCAGCAGCAACATACTCACTGTAAGCCAGGTTGGCTGTTCTGCTTCTTGTTTGATCCACATCATCAAGCTTACTGAATAGCAAATTCAGGTCTGCTTTTCCAACAGTAAGGTAGTGTTTGAAGGCTTCACCAACTGTTGAAAGCGATAACTTCTCACCTTGATCAGCATAAGAAACAATGGTCTTATCCAGGTAAACAGGATTGCCAACAATCAGGTCTTCAAGTGTTTGATAATCAAAAGGCACCTGAGTAATACCCTGCAAATAAGACAATGGTTTATGCTGAACAGTTCTGTTAAGCTTATCGAGAATAACAACACTATCTGGCGTGATCATTACCCGAAATGCCTCAATATTGAGTGCTGCAATAATCGATACCCAGATAGCACTGTCTTTCTTCATCCGAATAAATGCGCTGAAATCTAATTTCCGGTTATCATCGCTATAGCCAACCTTTACTTTACTGGAAAATGTTGTGAAACTGATTTTCTTGGCATTAATCTTGGCAAGTGTAGCTCTCACACTTTTGGCAGAGTCAGAATCAGCAGGATTGATAACAACCACCGCACTGTCTTTTTTTGCGATTACAGTTGTGATTTTTCGCGTGGATCTGCAAGATGCAAGCATCCCCAATAATCCGACTAATATCATAAATTTTCTCATGTAAATCGTTTAATTTTTACCGGTATGACCGAACCCGCCTTCAGCCCTTTCTGATGATGTCAGTGCTGATACTGAAACTAGGTTTACTTTTTCCACCTTTTGAAACACCAGTTGTGCGATCCTGTCTCCATCATTCACCTGTTGAGGTTCCCTGGAAAGGTTAATGAGGATAATTTTGATTTCACCCCGGTAATCGGCGTCAATTGTACCAGGACTATTCAAACAAGTTAAGCCCTGTTTGATGGCCAATCCGCTGCGGGGTCTTACCTGTGCTTCATAACCTTCGGGTATTTCCATAAATAGTCCGGTTGGAATCAGCTGTCTCTCCAGACTGTTCAGTACTACAGCACTTTCCAGATTTGCCCTCAGGTCCAGCCCTGAAGAACCTGCAGTGGCATATTCCGGTAATGGATGACGGGATCTATTAATGACGCTGATTTTCAAGTACCCTGATTTATGCAAAGTTACGATTATCTTACCTTTTCAAGCAGAACTGTTGCATAGGCAACGAGTCCCTCTTCCCTTCCCACAAAACCCATTTTTTCTGTAGTAGTTGCTTTTACCGAAACATCATCCACTGTTAGCCCAAGGATTCCTGCTATTGTCTGCTGCATGGCAACCACATAAGGCTTTATTTTCGGAGCTTCCAGACAGAGAGAACTGTCAACATTTACAACTTTATACCCCTTGCCTGTGATCAGGTCAAAGGACCTTTTAAGCAGAATCTTACTGTCAATATTTTTATACGCCTGATCTGTATCTGGGAAATGTACACCGATATCTCCGAGTGCCAAAGCTCCCAGCATGGCGTCACAAATTGCATGGAGCAAAACATCCGCATCGCTATGCCCCTTTGCGCCCTTAAGATGGGGTATTTTAATGCCACCCAACCAGAAATCCCGACCTTCAACGAGCTGATGAAAATCTATCCCAAAACCAATCCTGAAAGACATATTCGGTATTTTTATAAATGTACGTAAAAGAAAACGGCCTTACGGCCGTTTAAAAAAAATATGGATGCGGGTAATTAATTGGATGTGCCATTAAGATCAAAAATAAGGCTGAACCTGATGGTGTTGGAAAGGGGGTTTCTGTTAACACCAGAACCTGATGGAATGAGGTAAGACAAGTTAATCCCCAATGCGTCGTATTTCAACCCTGTGCCAAGTGAAAAATACTGCCTGTTCCCCTTGGTCTGGTCTTCATAAAAATATCCGGCCCTAACGGCAAACTGATCATTGTATGTGTATTCAGCTCCAGCCGAAAAATAAAACTCCTTCAACTCCTCTGCAAATCCTCCTGGCGCATCTCCAAAAGAACTGAACCATCCACCTACAACACCTTTACTCCTGTAGTTGACCAGCCCAAGGCTGTCTCCCAGCTGAGGTGGTGTTGGCACCATGAGTTTATGTATATCCAAGCCAAATGAAAGTTTGTTCACCTCATTGGTAACCTTGGAATAAACAACTCCAATACCCATGTTGGCGGGAATAAAATCCTTTTGTGTAGCATCGCTGGTGTAACCGATTTTGGAGCCCAGGTTTGTCAGCGCAAATCCAGCACTGATTCCAGTTCCATCTTCAGATGTTCCATCATAATACAATCCAATATCACCCGCCACAGCACTCCCAGGTTTATAATTGACTCCATTTACAACCTGATTTCCGGCTAAATTCGAGAAAATGTATCGCAAAGCAACTCCTAAACTTAGAACATCACTCAATTTCCTTGAATACCCACCATCCAAGCCGAACTCTCTTGGTCTTCCGAATCCTATTGAATTGCCCAAATTGTCAGTAAATTCAATATTACCCAAACTAAAATAACGCAGAGAACCTGAAATGGCCTCAGTTTCACTAAGCTGATAATATCCTGCGAGAGATGCCAGGTACACATCATTGAGCCCCAGGTCTTTCAACCAGGGCGTATAGGTTACACCAATTCCTGAACTGTTCTTGGCAAATGCATATTTGGCCACATTGTAAAACTGTGCATTGGCATCCGGAGAAGTCGCCAGGCCCAGATCCCCCATACCACCGGCTCTTGCATCAGGAGAAATTCTAAGGAATGGAACTGCAGTGGTTACAACATTGATGGTATTATCCTGTGCGTTTGATTGAATAGAAAGCAATGCTAAGCTTACACCCAGTATAAGTGCAGAAACTTGATTTTTCATGATCGAATTTTAATTATCAGCGAAACAGATTGGGTAGAATTGTATCGATAACTACTGGATTGTTAGACAAAGTTAAGGTTTTGGCGTCAAAGGATTACAAGCTTAACAGTCTTTGAAGTTTTCAAACCCTCTTTGTTGAGAACAATAACCCTGCAGAAATAGACTCCGGGAGGCAGACTGCCATCCTGTTTACCTAATTCGTTCCACGGTACTGTCAATGAACGAAGATTAGCTTCATTTATTGCCTTTTGCTGTTGCCAGATCATTTGTCCGTTTCCGGCAAAAATAGTCAGCAAGACTTTTGAATCGCGGGTATCACCATCCATTGTTAAGCTGAATACTGACTGCTGTGTAAGTGGATTGGGAAATACTTTCAGCGAAGTGATGCGAATATCCCGTTGCTTGACAACGTCAAACTCGATCACCGCCTCCCCTGCATTATTGTAAACATCCCATGCCCTCACATACAGGCTGTGTCTGCCTTCTGAAAGCTCCAGCAACCGGATACTAACGGATCCAGCAAAACCAGACTGGACTGATTCCGGTACAAAAAAGTCATTGAGAATCATCGTGGAACGGGCATCACCATCAAGAATGGCAACCATGTCATGCCCAATTCCGTTTCCGGAGATATTGAAACCGGAGGCATCGGTAAGTTTCAAGAGGAGTAATGGGGTCTGATTGACGCGGTCGCCACTTTTGAAGGTTTCCTTATCAAGGTATGCGCTGATAACCGGACCAGCTGCATCTTTCACAGGGGCAGCTGATCTTCCGCCAAGAACAAAATGATTGTCTACGCCCATGGCATCCCTCTTTCCATCATCTGCATAATACATCAGTTTTCCCAGTCCGAAACGGGTATCAGCATCTGCGGGTACCGTAAAAGTAAACCTGAATTTACCATTGGTGACTGCTACTTTTCCAGAGTATAAAATACCCCCATCTGAAAAGTAATCCACCGCAAAACTTTGTCCGTCATTGGCCTTTGTTTTTGCAACAATCGGCTTGTCAAAAAGTCTTGGATAAACAAAACCACTGAAATCAGACAATTCCTTTCCAGACTGATCCAAGATAACTCCCTCTAATGTATAGGTTGATAGCGCAGTGAGTGTATCAGCTATCAAAGTAAGCGAACGGTCATTTATCCGTGTTGTTTTAACTGTATACTCCGGTATAGACAACTTCATGGCCGGATCTCCCAGCATGATAAACTTTCGTGCATTGACATAATCTCCGTTGGTGCTTACAGTAAAATTTTTGGAATCACGCAAGGCCTCTCCCAATGCAGGATACCTGCCATTGCTGTCTTTCTTTAAGATATAACGCAGAAAATTATGGTTAATAACCTTGTTACTGGATGCAAAAACCAACCGTGTAGTTGTCATCAGTCCAATTCCTCCATTGTTTCGCCCAACCAACAATTCTTCGCCGAGTGAAAACTGATCTGGATCATCAAAAGGTGCAAAGTCACAGGTGGCCGTTACAAGCAAAGGGAGCCTGGTGGTATTCTCCCAGCCAGCCAAAGTTGCCGCATCCATAATGGTCTCCTGGGCGAGACGCGAACTTCCGCCATGCCCGCTGTAATTCCATATCAGAGTTCCTTTGTTTACATCTTCGAGAATATTTTTATTGGCTTTGGGATAGCTGCTTCCACCTGCATTGCTTTGCTGTTCAAATGCATCGAGGTAAATTTTTTTAACCTGCCAGGAAGGAAAGTCGCGTTCTATCATTTCTGCATGATACTCTGCATCATATAGATGCAGGTTGAAATCCTCATCATCGGCAACAAGCGTTAAACCTGTCCGCCAGCTACCCAGAGATGCGGGCTGGTTGTAGCGCAATATTTTATCAACCACCCTGTTAGCCTGTTGCAGGGTTCTCGCGGGTATCCTGCCAATGGCAAGGTCAAGCATTGGCGCAGGCTGTGCAGACTGGATATCCTCCCAGGCATCAAGGTAACCGAAATAATCATCAGTAACGTAAGTAGACAAAGGATCGAGGGATACGTCACTTTGATAAGATGGCACCTTGTTGGTGTTTGCAGCAGCTGTGCCTTTATACTGATAAGATGCGCCACCAAAAAGAAGCAGAAAACGGGGAGATTTCCCTGAACCGGGGTTTGATCGCACATAGAACATCCTTACAAAATTCCGGATTGCTGAAGGGTCAGGGATCCCGGAAGAGAACTCATTGTAAATGCGACTAGGAGTTTCTATGTGAACAGACAATCCCTGACTCCGGTGAAATGATGCAAGACGTTCAGCCGCCTGCAAAAGATTGGGATCTGTAACAATCAACATATCCACTGGTGCCAATCCATGGAGATCCTGGTTGGCTACACTTCCTTCAACTGTTATGCGGTTGGCAGAAGCCGCACTAAAAACGACATACGTCCGAAGGCTGGAAACACCGCGAATAAAAGAAAGCTGGTTGTTTTGGGATGTAACAGGAATATGAACTGCATCGCTAAAGTCTGTTACATCCCATACAGTTGCATCATTTCTGGGATTGGCAATCTTGAATACAACAGTTTCACCTTTAGCCACAGATGCAGGATCTTTGAATACCAGCTGAGGCAACCCGGCCATGTCCAATGAACGCCTGTAGTGAACTTCAAACCAGTTGAGCCATGCTTGAGCGTTGACACTTAATCCAGTAAAACTATAAGCGACACTGAGTGACCCGGATGCTGCAATGCCCTCTGCACTGATTCTACTGGTATTAGCAGAAGGCTCAAGCAAGGTGCCAGCCAATGGGGCAGTGGTATGTTCAAATATCCTTTTACCATTTATTGCCACAGCCATCCTGTTGGGCTGATCTGCACTCCTGCCTGCTATTTCACTCGTAAACAGGAATCTTGTTCCCGGAACCACCCCGCTTGGGGCTGCAGTGAAAGTTCTATCGGCAAGCCTTCCTGTCTGATTACCAAAATCCTCTCCATACCATTCTTTCCCACTTCTAAGAAAATTGATGCTATCAAGCTCATACCGGTATTGTTCATCAAATGAGGTTACTGACTTGAAATCTCCAGTTATAGCTTTTTCTTTTTGTACCCTTTTGCCTACTGACTCATTCAGGGTAA
>JBDLTO010000287.1:0-2789 GCA_039805815.1 Bacteroidota bacterium
CTCCTGCGCAGCACTGTAAACTTCAAAATCATAGGTCATCGCCGAAGCAAATCCCATATCCCCTCCGCATAACCTAAGGATTCTGTAAGGTAATCCGAGAGACTGGATAAGTTTTTCAACATGTACGACCATTTCTTCCAGTACTTCGTAACTTTTCTCGGCAGTGGTCATGTAAACAATTTCAACCTTATCAAATTGATGAACCCTGTTCAGTCCACGCACATCTTTTCCAAAACTGCCGGCTTCTCTCCGGAAACAGGGCGTAAATGCCGTCATTTTCACCGGTAATTCAGCTGGAGGAATGATCTCGTCTCGGTAAATATTTGTAACTGGAACTTCAGCTGTTGGAATGAGGTACAGTTCATCTGCAGTTACATGGTACATCTGCCCTTCCTTGTCTGGCAACTGGCCAGTTCCATAAGCCGAAGTAGCGTTAACCACAAAGGGAGGAATATACTCTGTATAACCCGCATTGATATTGTGATCCAGAAAATACTGTATCAGTGCACGCTGCAGCTTCGCTCCTTTTCCCTTGTATAGCGCAAAACCACTGCCGGTGATTTTAACACCCGTCTGGAAATCAACAAGTCCGTATTTTGTTATAAGATCCCAGTGAGGTACTGCACCCACATGTAATTTAGGAATCTCACCACTTTGCCTGACAACTTCATTGTCGTCGGGAGACTTTCCTGAAGGCACTAGGATATGCGGTAGATTTGGCAGCCTGACCAGCATCCCATCCAATTTCGCTTCAACTGCGGTTAGTTCCTTTGCAAGTTGATCAATTGACTCTTTCATGGATGAAACAGCAGATTTCAGCAATTCTGCCTCTTCACGCTTACCTTGCCCCATTAGGGCCCCGATTTCCTTGGATGAAGCATTTCTTTTTGCCAGCAATTCATCAGACTGAAACTGCAGTTGCTTCCGCTGATCATCAGCATCAATTATCTTTTCAACCAATTCGGTATCCTGAAAGTTTTTTTTCTGAAGACTGGCAACAACCAGTTCACGGTTGTTGCGAATAAACGACAACTGGAGCATCCCTAAAAATTTATGCAAAGATAAGCAATCGGTACAGATGCTTTAAATTTGCAGTATGATGATAGCAGATGACCTACAAGCACGCTGGTGGAAGCTGGAGGAAAAAATGATTCACCGGTTTGGGAAAAAGCCTGATCTCGAATCAATCCTGTTTCTGATAGGAGTCCAAGAAGTTAGAGGCGCAGGACACCAATTTACCAAAGAACAAAAACAGGACCTCATGCACGTGGCTGTGTGCACCGTTTTGGCCCCAAGCGGATTTTACGAGCATGCCGGCTGGGATGAAGATGGCTGGCCGCACTTCAACCAGAAAAAAGAATTGTCCCCCATGAGTCTGATTGAACAGGAAAACTTCATGAAAGACCATGTTTTGTTCTACTTCGATCAAAATGAATTCTGATGAAAAAATCCATCCTTATCACAGCCATTTTATGTTATGTAATAAACCTGTTTTCACCAGTTCAGGCACAACCGGCTGTTAAACTCAGGAAAAAAGATTTTAGAAGTGATATCCGCATGGTAACAGATTCTGGCATCCTCGTACTTCGCTTGAATGATTCCACGCCAACGCACCGCAATAATTTTCTCAGGTTGGTTAAAACCCACTATTATGATGGCATCAGTTTTCACCGCATCATCTGTGGCTTCATGATTCAGGCGGGTGATGAAAAAACAAAAAAAGGAGCTGACAGCACAAAATTACTGGCAGGCTATACCCTTGCCGCTGAAATCAGACCAGACCTTTTTCACAGAAAAGGGATGCTTGCTGCAGCCAGATTAGGAGATAACGTAAATCCAACTAAAGCTAGCAGCGGGGTGCAATTCTATATTGTTCAAGGACGCGTATTCAATGATAAGAGCCTTGATTCAGTTGAAACTTACCGAATGAATGGCAGAAAAATTCCGGTTGAACAACGAAATGTATATAAAACCATTGGGGGATCACCACACCTGGATCAGCAATACACCATCTTTGGAGAACTAATCAGCGGTTTCGATGTTTTAGACAAAATAGCTGGTGTAAAAACATCAGGGAGATCTGGTGGGGATAAACCACTCCAGGATATCAGGATAAAGAAAGTACGCCTGACCCGCAGGATTACCTGAAAAAAATGAACCAATAATCAAGCCGGATAACAAAAAATTATTCGACATAATGAAAAATTAAGCGTTAAAATTGCAAAAAATATACTCCCATGAATTTTCCAGATAACCTCAGGTATACTAAAGAACATGAATGGATTGCTATTGAAGGAAATACCGCTACTATAGGGATTACTGAGTTCGCACAAAGTGAACTTGGAGACATCATCTATGTTGACATAGAAACTATTGGCAAAACCCTTGACTCTGATACGGTTTTTGGAACTGTTGAGGCTGTCAAAACAGTTAGTGATCTCTTTTTGCCTGTTTCAGGAACCCTCACAGAAAAGAATCCTCTTTTGGAAAGCCAGCCTGAGCTTGTAAACACAGATCCCTATGGTGATGGGTGGATGGTTAAGATGACAGTGAATGACCTGGCACAGGTTGAAAACCTGATGGATGCTGCCACTTACAAGACATTGATAGGCGCATAACCAATGTATAAATTACTGACAAACAAATGGACGGCAGTCACTTGGACTGTCGTCATTTTTTTATTATTGGGATTGGACAACGAACATGTACCGGAAGTAAGCATGTTTAACTTAAAATTCCGTGATAAGTTTTACCACTGCATTGTTTTTGCTGTATATGCATTTCTGTGG
>JBDLTO010000288.1:0-3885 GCA_039805815.1 Bacteroidota bacterium
ATCATTCGTTCCTGTTCCTCCCTGAATGGTAAAGGACTGATAATTTTTAGCATATCCACCGAAGCCTGCGTAAGCATAAACAAATGGTGGATTTTCCTTCTGGGTCAGTTCCCTCAACCTGCTACCCAACATAGATGTATAGAGACTATTCAGCAGTTCTTTCCGGTATTCTCCCACAGTAGACGCTTTTTTATATGCAAAGGCTGGATAGTTAATAGCAAATTCGAATCCAGTTGCTTCCTTGTCTGTTACAACCATTGCGGTATTATCTGAATAGGGCGGCACTGCAGCATATTCCCTTTGCCTGGTTTGTGCGGCAGATTTAATACCCGCAAAATGTTTTTCAATCATTCTTTTAGCCGAATCTGCCGGTAGGTCTCCTACCACGATAACTGCCATCAATTCAGGCCTGTACCAGTCTCGGTAAAAACGCCTGATGGCATCCGGTTGAAAATTTTTGATGATGCTGTCGTTGCCAATAGGGAGGCGCTGAGCATATTTTGAACCCTTGAAAAGTGCAGGATAAACTTTCTTGAACATCCTTTCTTCACCACTTTTACCCAAACGACTTTCCTCTAGGATTATGCCCCTTTCGCTGTTGATATCTTCTGTATTGTAGGTTACCTGATGTGCCCAATCCTCCAGGATCTGGAATCCTTTTTCCAGGTTATCCTGCTGATCAGTAGGAATAGGCAGGATATATACAGTTTCATCGAACCCTGTATATGCATTCAGGTCGTTCCCAAACTCCACACCAATCCCTTGCAGGTAAGACACAATATCATTCTTTTTAAAGTTTTTTGTGCCATTGAAAGCCATGTGTTCAGCAAAATGTGCCAGTCCGAGCTGGTCATCATCCTCCATGATTGATCCAACCTTTACTACCAGCCTCAACTCAAGCTTTTTTTCAGGTTTCTTATTCTCTCTGATGTAATAAGTTAATCCGTTATCCAATTTTCCTTTTATCAACTTGCCATCCTGCGGCAAAGGCATTGCAGGATTGATCTGTGCGGCGGATTTATCGGTAACAGAAATGGATAGGAGTAAGAAGATGAAAGCAATTAGCTTGTTCATGCATGTGGATTTAAGGCACAAAGATAATGCCCTTTGAAAGGGGAATCAAAACAAAACCCATGGAAAACCATGGGTTTTAACGTTTAGGGTGCCGTTTCATAAATCAGCGGTGCCGACTGGCTAATATGTTAAATAAAACCGCTTTCATTACTCAAATATGAATTTCCAACAATAAATTCTTTATTTGAAGGAAATAGGTGACGAAATAGGTGGGGAAATAGGTTATTATCTAAGCAACCGTTATAAATTTTGACTATATAGAGCATCATTAATTAAACTTATCTGACTGATAACGTATACTTTAAACATAAAAAATAGGGGAATCACCAAATTCCGGACCAACTTCCACAGATAATTACATGAATAATGGTTTACGTTTATACTCAATACAATTCAAAATAATGTTCATGGATCGACAATCGAACTAATTAGTCCAGTTTAATTGCTCCGGCTTCATAACCCAGGTAATTCAGAACCTGATTAACTTTATCCAAGCGAAGGGTTTTTTTTCCCTGTTCCAATTCCCTGATAAAGCGTAAGCCAACGCCACATTTGATAGCAAACTCGACCTGGCTTAGCCTTTTCAATTTGCGTTGAGTTTTCACTGTTTTGGCAATATTCATGCTGTACCCGTTAGGGAATATTTGTTAAAGGAGTGACAAAATCAATACCTGATGGGGTATAAACAATTTCTAAATCTTTCCTGAAAATTGATTTAAGGTAATATCCCTGAATTATGCTGTTTAATTTCAATAACAATAGCAAACAATATTGTTTATTCAAATCCAGTACATCATGAAAAATCTAACTTACAATGTAACAAAGCGCATCGCAGCTATTCTTTTTGTGCTGCTAATCTATTCGGCTGTCCAGGCAGCCAACTATTATGTTGACCCCGCTTCTACAGCAACTACAGCAAATGGCAGCCTCCTCTATCCCTGGAAAACAATCAGTCAGACTAATGCCGGGACTACATTACTAAATCCAGGTGATTCAGTCTTTTTTAAAAGAGGGCAACTTTACTCCGGCAGGTTAGTAATTCAACGGTCAGGAGTAGCCGGTAAACCAATCGTCTACACAAATTACGGCTCTGGAAGTCTACCGGAATTTAACAACGCTATATCTGACATTATAAACATCAGTAACAGGCAATTTATCGTAATCAATGGTCTAAAGATAACAGACAGGTCAATCAGTGCAACAGACCATAGCGTTCAGGCTAAAATCAGTTATGCAATAAACATTTCGAACTCTCCAAATTGTACTATCAGCAACTGCGATATTTCACTTGTGGGGGTAGGTATAGCGGTTTATGCAGGTTCAGATTTTACAACAATTACAGGAAATTTGCTTCACAACCTGCGGATGGTAAGAAACACACCCACAAGTATAAATCCAGATGATGACTATGGAGCAAATCCCATGGTTATCGGGAGTTCAAATAATAAAATTCTGAACAATCGTTTTGAAGAATGCTGGGCATCAAGTTATGATTACGGGTTTGATGGAGGAGCTGTTGAGTTCTTTGGTTCTGCCATGAACAACAATCAGGTCATGTACAATACAGCTGTTAACTGCAATGGTTTTCTTGAAGTTGGCAGCAGTTCGGGGGGTATTGCCGAAAATAACCTGATAGCCTATAACAAAATAATCAACTGCGGAATAATCGGTGTTTATCAAAATGGGGCAACATTTACTGTTTCAATAAAAAATCTGCAGTATTACAACAATGTAGTCATTGAAACAATGAAACAGTATACCAAACCAAATGTTTTATTCTGGATGGCGGGTACCGGAAATCCCGGACTTGTTGTGGTTAAAAACAATATTTTCTGGTTATCATCAGGTGTTAATGTGGCAGGCAGCAAATTCAACAGTGGGCAAATGATACATTCAAATAATATTTACAGAATGAGTACCGGTATACCTGGAATAACATTGAATAACACAGAATTACTTAGTACGGATTTGGCCTTGTTTAATTCCACCATTGGTGATCCCTCCAGCTGGGATCTTTCACAACTGGTATTATCCAGGTCTATAGATTTTGGTACACCTGTTGGATTAAGCACAGATTTTTCCGGTAATGCTATTCAGGGTAATCCGGATGCTGGAATTTATGAAGCAATAACTGCAGTGATAGAGAAACCTGCACCACTTGTAATCACTGCTTTAAGCGAACAAATAAAATGTTTTGGAGACAGCAGCTCAGTAACTATCAGTGCTTCAGGCGGAAAACAACCATATTCAGGAACAGGGATTTTTAAAGTAAAAGCAGGGACGCACCGTTTCTATGTAAAAGATGCAAATGGAACCAATGATTCAATCAGTGTTAGTTTAACCCAACCAACAATACTTGCAGCAAACCTAACTGCTGGAACTATCACAACAGCCGGGGGAACAACAATGGTTACAATAACAGCCACTGGTGGCACTAACCCATATATGTATGCAGTAAACGGAGGTTTATATCAGACTAATTCAACATTTAGCAATCTTTCAGCAGGGAACTATAATTTTATCACCAAAGATAATAATGGTTGTATGACCGTAAAAAGTGTTATTCTAGCTGAAAGTACTGACATGTACCTTAATCCAAAATTCAGGGTTGCAATCTGGCCCAATCCTACTACCAATTATTTTAAATTGCAACTCAGCAAAATACATGGTCCATATACTGTATATATTACAGTATTCAACAGCAGCGGTATACTTGTATATGCCACACAGGGTGATGTGTATACCCAATATACTTTTGGTAATACATTTTCAAAAGGCAGTTACATTGTCAAAATAAGAATTGGAACTGGA
>JBDLTO010000289.1:0-4919 GCA_039805815.1 Bacteroidota bacterium
GACTCGCTTTCTCAGAAGGAATTAAAGATAGCATATGTTGACCTCGACAGCCTTCAGGAGAAATATATCCTCTACAAGGAGAAGATGATGGAGTTCGAAAAAAAGAAAGAAAGTGCAGATCGTGATCTTAACGGAGCTTTTCAAAAAATAGAGAATGAGCGTATTGCATTTGCAAAAAGAGGTGAATCAATAACGCAGGCTGAATTTGATAATTTCCAACGCGCTTATCAGGGGAAAATGCAGAATCTTGAGGAACAAAAGCGTATTCTGGAATCTAATATTGCCAATGATGGAGCCAAAACAATGGAGGAGTTGAAAACCAAGATCAACGCATTTCTTGAAGACTACAACAAAAAAAATGGATACAGTTATATCTTCTCCTATTCTAGCGCATTAAATGTACTTTTCTACAAGGATTCGGCAAATGACATAACCAATGATGTGGTTGCCGGATTGAATGAAGTTTACAAGAAAACTTCAGGAAAATAGCCAAAAGATTCTTGAATTACTTATCTTAATCCCGGTATTTACCGGGATTTTTTATTAAATTTCATTTATGTCTGAGCAAAAAGAATTTAAACCCAGTTTGGGTCTTTGGGATGCAACCATGATTGTGGCTGGATCGATGATTGGTAGTGGGATATTCATTGTAACCGCAGATATTACCAGGAATGTGGGAAGTGCAGGATGGGTTATTATGGTTTGGTTGGTTACCGGCTTCATGACCCTCACAGCAGCGTTGAGTTATGGAGAGTTAAGTGCCATGTTTCCAAAGGCAGGAGGACAGTATGTTTACCTGAAAGAAGCTTTCAATCCGCTTGCTGGTTTTTTATATGGCTGGAGTTTCTTTGCTGTTATTCAGACTGCAACAATCGCAGCAGTTGGTGTTGCCTTTTCAAAATTCGCCGGGTATTTCTTTACAGTACTTGAATTGGATGATAAAAATCTCTTATTTTCCTTAGGTGCATTTAAAATTTATCCCGCACAATTGGTATCAATCATATTGATTATCCTGCTCACATACAACAATACAAAAGGAATCAAGCAAGGCAAGATTATTCAAAATGTTTTTACGGTTACCAAATTGGCCTCTCTTTTCGGTTTGATTATTTTCGGTTTTATCCTTGCCGCCAAAGCGGATATTTGGAATGCCAATTGGGCAACCGGATTCAATGCCGTTCAATATGCAGCAGCTGATGATAGCCAAGGTATCATTGCCCAATGGTTGCCCATCTCCGGTACCGCTTTGCTGGGGGCATTTGCAGCTGCCATGGTTGGTTCCATATTCAGCAGTGATTCCTGGAATAACGTAACATTCATCGCCGGTGAAATCAGGAATCCGCATCGCAATATCGGTCTAAGTTTGTTTTTGGGCACATTGATTGTAACCATTATCTATGTTTCAGCAAACCTGATGTACATGAGTATAATGCCCTTGCAGGATATTGCATTTGCCAAACAGGATAGGGTAGCTGTTGCTGCAGCCAATGTGATTTTTGGCAATGTGGGTACTTATGTGATTGCGGTGATGATCATGATTTCCACTTTTGGTTGTAACAATGGGTTGATATTGGCAGGGGCGAGGGTTTATTATACCATGGCTCAAGACGGACTCTTTTTCAAAAAAGCAGGAACTTTGAATAAGAACCAGGTTCCTGCATGGGCGTTGTGGGCACAGTGTATACTGGCTTCCATTTTGTGTTTGAGTGGGAAATATGGTGATTTGTTGGATATGGTAAGTTTTGTTGCGGTACTTTTTTATGTACTTACAATTATCGGGATATTTATTTTGAGGAAAAAACGTCCTGATGCAGTAAGGCCTTACAAGGCTTTCCTTTACCCTGTTTTGCCGGCTGTTTACATTGTGATGGGATTGGTTTTCGCCATCGCATTGATTTGGTATAAGCCTGATTATGCAGGTTGGGGTTTGTTCATTACTTTGTTGGGTGTACCACTGTATTTTCTAGCAGTAAGATCAAAGAAGAGTTGATTTGAAAAGATTTGCAATTATCGTAGCCGGCGGCAGCGGCACCCGGATGGGGGCTGCAATCCCGAAACAGTTTATTGAAATGCACGGCAAACCTATCTTGCTCTATAGCGTTGATGCTTTTTTCAATGCCTATCCAGATATAGATGTGGTTATCCTACTACCCCAATCTCATTTGGACGCAGGTCAGGAGATGTTGGTTGCTCATGGTTATAATGATAAAAATATCAAGTTGAAAGCAGGCGGACCAACCCGCTTTGATTCGGTTAAAAATGGCTTGGCTGAGGTTGAAGTTGATGCTATCGTCTTCATACATGATGCAGTAAGATGTCTGGTTTCCCCCCAACTGATCAAACGGTGTGGTGATGCAGCTGCCCAAACAGGTTCTGCCATCCCTGTCATCAAGGTAAGGGATAGCATGAGGCAAATGTCATCAGATGGATCTTCAAAGATTATAGGCAGGGAAGATTTGCGCATTGTACAAACGCCGCAAACATTCCTTGCCGGTCTCATTAAAGAAGCTTTTCAGCTCGAATACAGAGATGAATTTACAGACGAAGCTTCGGTTTTGGAATACATTGGTAAGTCTGTCACCTTGGTTGAAGGAGAAGAATCCAATATGAAAATCACTTTCAAGGAAGACCTTGATTTCGCAACCTGGAAACTTCAAAAAGGGAAATAGTGATAGTATTACTCTTTTCAAGTGGTTCTGATAATACCAGCCTGACTGATTTTTGTAAGGATTTGCTGTGCAACATTTAATGCCATAAAGCCATCCTGCTCAGACACTATTGTAGGTGTATTCAGTATTATTGCATTTTTGAATGCCGTTAATTCAGCTTTAATCGCATTGACCTGATTAATTTCAGGATTTTCTACCACAATCTCCTTTGAGCCTGATGGCGTTTCTATGTCGAAAGTGAAAACATTCTCAGCAGACTCCTGATCTTTTTTGAGTCTGATTACCTCAGTTTTTTTATCAAGAAAATCAATACCAATATATGCATCCTTCTGGAATAAACGCATTTTACGCATTTTCTTCATGGAAATCCTCGAAGAAGTCAGGTTGGCTACACAACCATTCATGAATTCAATCCGTACATTCGCAATATCAGGTGTGTCGGTCATCACAGCTACGCCGCTGGCAGAAATATTTTTGATGTCACTGTTGACGAGGTGCAAAACAATGTCTATGTCGTGTATCATCAAGTCAAGGATGACACTTACTTCTGTCCCCCTGGGATTGAATTGCGCCAGACGATGTACTTCAATGAACATGGGGGCCAATTCCCGGCCTTCAAGTGCCAAAAAAGCAGGATTAAAGCGTTCAACATGACCGACCTGGAATTTGACTTTTGCTTCCTGTACCAATTTGATCAGGCGATTGGCTTCATCGAGGTCACTGGCTAAGGGTTTTTCCACAAAAACATGTTTGCTTTTCCGGAGTGCCATTTCACAAACCGGATAATGGAACTGAGTAGGCGTAATCACATCAACAGCATCAACCAGGTCCATCAGGGTTTCCATTGCTTCAAACCGCTTGAGTCCGAAACGTGCCATGGTATCATCAGCAGCCTGATCATTGGGGTCATAAAAACCTACAATTTCAACATCGGGGATTTCCAGCCAGTTTGCTACATGAAATTTACCCAAATGCCCCGTTCCAAATATGCCAACTTTTAACATAGTTCTTTCTTGGAGCGAAATTACACAAATTATCACCCAAATAAACACGAAATTGCAGCCATGAAAAAGATCAATATTGCTGTGGATGGCTGGTCTTCTTGCGGGAAAAGTACCATGGCCAGACAGCTGGCTAAAATTCTCAATTATGTGTTCATCGATTCGGGTGCCATGTACAGGGCGATAACACTTTTTTTCATCCGTAACCAGGTAGACCTGGCCAATACAGAGGCTGTTGGTAAGGCATTGAAAGCAATCCATCTTCAATTTCAATTGAATAGCGAAACAGGCAACAATGAAATCTTGTTGAATGGTGAACTTGTTGAAAAAGAAATTCGGGAAATGGAAGTCGCCAAACGGGTGAGTGAGGTGGCTGCATTGCAGGCTGTGCGTGAGTTTGCTGTGGCACAGCAAAAGCGTATAGGTCAGGAAAAGGGAGTTGTGATGGATGGAAGAGATATAGGGACGATGGTTTTTCCGGATGCAGAGTTGAAAATATTTATGACCGCTAGTGTAGAAGTTAGGATTAAACGCCGATTGAAAGAACTGCAACAAAAAAATCCATCAATATCTGTCGAAGAGGTAGGGGAGAACCTGCGCACGCGTGACCATATCGATTCCACCAGAGCTGTTTCGCCCCTTAGAAAAGCAGATGATGCCATCACATTGGATAACAGTGAAATGACACCTGATCAACAATTGGCACAGGCACTGGAGTGGGCAAACCAACGCATCGCAGGCGGACACATCTGAATGGGTCAGTTGGATGCAAGGACTTTGGCACCGGGTACCAAAGTGGATAGTTTCGCGATCACGGCTTCTACAATAGCATCCGGACAAGAGGCTCCACTTGTCATCAAGATTCTGATTGCGTCTTTTTGAGGAAGGAAATTTTCTTGGACATACTCTTTATGTGTTCTCCAATTGAATCCGCGTATGGCAGTTGAGGATAGGATATCAGTTTCTGATTGGATGAAAAATGTTGGTAACCGCTCCTCACACAACTCAACCAAGTGCGAACTGTTGCTGCTGTTTCTGCCTCCAATAACGATGGCGAGGTCCGCTTCCTCTTCCAAAAGCGCCCGCACGGCAGTCTGGTTGTCGTTTGTGGCATAACAAAGCGTATCCCGTGTGTCTGCAAAGAAAGCAGAAATATTATCCGAGCCCAAACCGTTCTTGTCAGCAATAACCTGTTTGAGGTAGTCGGCAATAGCCTGTGTATCTGTTGCCAGCATAGTGGTTTGATTCA
>JBDLTO010000290.1:0-2650 GCA_039805815.1 Bacteroidota bacterium
CTCATTGACACCATACTTGCCGATAACCGGTATATCGTTTTGAATCAGTTTTCGGGTGCCCTGAACATATGCGTCACCTGCTTCTTTTCCATAATGGTGGTTAGTGAATATTGTTTCGGAGTAATTGGTGAATCCTTCATGTACCCACATGTCTGCCAAATCTTTGGTGGTTATGTTGTTGCCAAACCATTCGTGCCCGCTTTCATGCACTATGATGAAATCCCATTTCAATCCCCAGCCGCTGCCAGACAAATCCCGGCCTCTGTAACCATTCTGGAAACCATTGCCATAGGCAACAGCACTTTGGTGTTCCATACCCAGGTGTGGCGACTGCACCAGCTTAAATCCATCCTCATAAAAAGGGTAGGGCCCAAACCAGTGTTCAAAGGCCTCCAACATGGGTTTCACTTGGGTGAATTGTTTCTTTGCGGCTTCAAGCTCATAGTCCAAGACCCAATAATCACAATCGAGTGTTCCTTTTTCACCTGCATATTGCTCTGAAAAGCGGACATATTTCCCGATATATGGGATGATATTATAGTTATTGATGGGGTTTTTGACCTCCCATTCCCAAGCTGTCTTTCCTGGCTCGTACACATATTTTCCTTTCAAACGACCATTGCCTACAGCAACCAAGGAATCTGCTACGCTGATCTTCAAGGTAGCCCCCATTTCGGGCTCATCACTCTGGTGGTCTTTGCAGGGAAACCAGACACTCGCTCCTAATCCCTGACAAGCTACACTCATCCAGGGGCGACCGAGCTTGTCTTTGGCAAAAATCCAGCCTCCATCCCAAGGCGGCCGAACAGCAACCTGCACTTGTCCGCTGAACTTCAATGCCAATTTGCCATCAGTACCAATGGCTGGTGCCTGGTTGAATTGGATGAAGTAGGCGTTCCCTTTTCTGGTGTAAGAGAGGGACTCCTCCCCCCAATAGGCTTTTTCGAGTTGCATAGGCTCCTGCAAGTCAATCTGCATCACATCTCCAGCCTCTACAATTTTTACCAGGATATCCACTTTGCCCTTTATGGACTTTTGGGCATAATCCGGCTCCACATAAATGGCATAATGACGAACATCCCACCAGGTTCTTTCCGGCAGCAAGGTCCCCCTTAAAGTATCTTTAAAAGTGTATTCCTTGTTTTGGGTATTCAATTGTGCACTGGCTGGCAGGGCCATCAAAGCCAACACAACCATCAGGTAAAACGCATTCTTGAAGGAGATTAGTCGACTCATCAGTTTCATTTTATAGAATCAGGGTTTTGGGCTCAAACAATCAATGTTTGATTTTGTCTTTGAATGCTTTTTCAAATTTTTCCAATTTGGGCCGGATGACAAAATAGCAGTATGGCTGGTTGCCATTGCGATTGTAGTAATCTTGGTGGTAGTTTTCAGCTGCATAAAAATTGGTGAAAGGCTCGATAGCAGTTACTATCTTGCTTCCAAAGGCACCACTGGCATCGAGTTGTTTTTTGAAAAATTCAGACCTTTCTTTCTGATGCTCATTGTGGTAAAAGACTACACTCCTGTATTGCGGACCAACATCATTGCCTTGTTTGTTCAGCGTGGTTGGGTCATGTGTTTGCCAAAAAATTTCAAGAATCTCATCAACACTTACCTGTGTGGTGTCAAACTCCACCTGCAAGACCTCTGCATGCCCGGTAGTTTTTTCACATACCTGTTCATAGGTTGGATTCTCAACGTGTCCGCCACTGTAACCGCTTGTTACCTTTGTAACACCCTTTACCTGTTGAAAAATGGCTTCTGTACACCAGAAACATCCGTTGCCCAGTGTAATTGTTTCAATATGCATATTTGTGTTTTTATCTGTTTTGACGGAAACTTTTTTGCTTTTCTCAGCAGTTTGTGCGCAGGCAGACATGAATAATGTGAGCGAAAGCATGGTTTGTAACATTATTTTCATAGACTTCATTTGGTGAAATTAACAATATGTTTCGAAGTTAATTCTTAATGGCATTGCCACTGAAAATCAGTGTACTTTTGCACTCAGTTTAGCATTGGTTTAACATGAAATTATACCCAGAATCGGCCCCTGTGCAATTGGAATTCGATAAGGTTAAGCTGCTTCTCGTTGAGCAGACCAGAACCGTGTACGGCAATGAAAAGGCTTCAACCCTGCGCATCCATACCCGCAAGCAGTTCATAGATATGGAGCTTAGGCAGACCTATCAATACTTTCAGCTGCTGGCTACAGGACAAACATTTCAACATGATCAGGTTTTCAACCTCTCTAGGGAGTTGAAATTACTCTCTATTTCAGGTGCTGTGCTGACTGGCGATATTTTCATCCTTTTCAAGAACCTGGCAGAAAATATAGGAAGTATTTTTCGTTGGTTCGACGACGAAAGGACTTCTACTTTATCTTCACTTTATGAAGTGATCCGTCAAACCCATTACGAAAAGGCCATACCGCAAGAAATTAGTCGCATCATTGGTGAAGATGGTAGGGTGTTGGACAATGCCTCAGATGATTTGGCGAGAATCAGAATGGCTCTCTACAGGAAAAGGAATGAGCAAAGAAGGTCTTTTGAACGGATTTTGGGTAAACTTCAGAAAGCCGGCTATATAGCAGATATCGAAGAATCTTTTTTAAATGGTCGGCGTGTTTTGGCCATTTATGCAGAGCACA
>JBDLTO010000291.1:0-3707 GCA_039805815.1 Bacteroidota bacterium
GCAGGGAATGCACTGGCGTACTTGTGGCACTCGATCTTACCCACGATATCATCAAGGAGGCAATTGGCCTGCACAAAAATCTCATCATCACCCATCATCCCCCTGTTTTCAAAGGTCTTAAGCAGCTGGTATCAGGTGATGCGGTATCAGACTTGATGATTGCCTGTATTAAAAATGACATCAATGTCTATTCAAGCCATACCAACCTTGACAATGTGCTGCATGGCGTGAACGGAGAAATTGCTGCAAGGTTAAATTTACAAAAAACCAGGGTACTACAACCTCTGCCGGGAACCCACCGGCAGCTTGCTGTATTCGTTCCTGAAAAGAATGAGGAATCCGTTAAAGCCGCCATGTTTTCTGCAGGAGCCGGTACCGTAGGTCTTTATGATGAATGCAGTTTTTCAACAGCCGGTACGGGTACTTTCAGACCACTTGAAGGGTCCAATCCGTTTTCAGGAAAATTGAACAAAAGGAGTAACGAACAAGAAGTTAGGCTGGAATTCATCTATCCGGTTCACCTGGAAAACAGGATCCTAAAGGCTTTGCATATGGCCCATCCTTATGAAACAGTTGCCTATTCCCTATACCCTATAGAAAATAAATTTGGCGAGCTGGGGGCTGGAATCATTGGAGAACTGGATGAGCCAGTTACCGTTCAACATTTTTTTGAGCAGGTCAAAACCAAATTCCAGACAGGAGTTATCAGGCACAGTGAGATTTTGAAAACAACCGTTAAAACTATAGCCATTTGTGGAGGATCAGGCAAATCATTGATTATCAGCGCCTTGAAAAACAATGCAGACTTATTTCTAACGGCAGACCTTGGATATCATGATTTTTTTCTGGGTAGCAAGCAAATGATTCTGGCGGATATGGGTCACTTTGAAAGTGAGCAATTTACATCTGACCTAATCCTGAGGCTGATTAACGAAAAAATCCCTACCTTTGCCGTCCAAAAAGCCGCCAGTAAAACGAATCCTGTCAATTATTTTTTATAACGCAATATGGCAACAGTAAAAGAATACTCCGTTGAGGAAAAGTTATCTTCCCTTTATAACCTCCAGAAGGTTGAAAGTAAATTGGATGAAATAGCCATTTTAAAAGGCGAACTGCCTATAGAAGTTAAAGACCTGGAAGACGAAATTCAGGGACTTCATGCCAGGGAAACAAGAATTGAAGAAGAGATCAATGGCATTAATGAATTCATTGAGCAGAAAAAGCAGGCTATTATTCAATCACAGGAGCTGATCAATAAATATGAAAAGCAAAGTGATAATGTAAAGAATAACAGAGAGTATGAGGCTATAAACAAGGAAATTGAAAACCAAACCTTGGACCTTAAATTGGCGGAAAGACATATCAAGGATGCCAATGAAGAGATAGCTGAAAAAGCCCGCGTACTCGATACAGCCAAAAGAAATATTGCTGTAAAGGAAGCCAACCTCAAGGTTAAAAAAGGTGAGTTGGATAAAATTATTGCTGAGACTGAAAAAGAAGAGGCTGCGTGCCGACAGATGTCTGAAAAGGCAAGAGCCGCTGTTGACCCAAGGTTGTTGGCTTCATTTGATAGAATCAGGAATAATTTCAGAAATGGTCTCGCAGTTGTCCCTGTTGTTCGTGACGCCTGCGGAGGTTGTTTCAATGCGATACCACCACAACGTCAAAGTGAAATCAGGCAACACAAGAAAATCATCGTGTGTGAAAACTGCGGCAGAGTTTTGGTGGATGAAGATTTGAGTGCAAAATAAAAAGCTAATAAAAATAAAAGAAAAGCGGATCAGTTGCCTGATCCGCTTTTCTTTTTACATGAAACACCCTTAACTTCTTTTATCATACGCAACCATTCAGGCTCGTGAATTCGGGGGACACCAACCTGATAAATACAGAACAACAACATATCCTGATTAAGTATTTCACAATTGAATTTCCGGAACACCTTCAGCACATCATTGGTAACCGTATAATCAAATTCTACATCATAAATACTTTCAACCTGTTTTCTTACAATTGGAGTTAGCTGTAATGCCAGTGCTACTGCCGATTTATAGGCATTGATTAATCCTGGAACACCCAACAGGGTGCCACCGAAATAGCGCACAACAATAACAACTACATTGGTCAATCCCTTGCTGTCTATCTGGCCAAGTATTGGCCTACCTGCCGTTCCGGATGGTTCACCAGCATCCGTTACCCTGAAATTATTACCATCATTACCTATTCTGTAAGCAAAACAGTGATGTGAGGCTTTGGGGTGTTCTTTTTTAATATCATTCAGGATTAACTTGAAATCATCAACAGCTGCTATTGGATGGACATATGCAATAAATTTACTACCCCTGTCATTGAATTCTGCCATTGCAGGTTTTTCTATCGTCTGAAAATAGTTTGGATCCTGCTGATTCATTTGTATTTTTTGTAAGTTACTATCCTATCTTTTCCAACCTGGGTAATCTGCTGAAATACAGCAAATGCAGGTACTTCAGGCACCCTAATAACTCCACCTGTTTTTAAGGTTGTATTCGTAATTATTTTAATCTCATCCCAAAAGCCGAAATCTAGAAAATACTGCAATGTCTTTTTACCTCCTTCCACCATCAAACTCTGAATTTTTTTTTGATATAGCCAATCAAGAAGCGGTTCAGGCCCTCCGGCCAGATCCATTTTAAGATAAGTAACACTTCCCTCCACCCCCTCAATCAATTTATTGACTACAACTACTGGCTGTCCATCTCTGAACATCTTCAAACTATCCGGTAATTGCCTTGACACATCTATTATGATGCGGAGCGGAGAATGACCTTCAACGAGCCTTACGTTAAGCAACGGATCATCTAGTACTGCTGTGCCTGCACCAATAAGGATTGCATCTTCAGCAGCTCTCCAGCTATGAACAAGCTTATTGGTTTCTTCACCTGAAATAAAAAGACGTACTTCTGAACCACTACCCATAAATCCATCCTCCGTTTCAGCCCACTTGAGTGTGATATATGGCCTTTTTTGAATATGGTAGGTGAAGAAACGACTGTTAAGCTCAGTGGCTTCCTTTGCAAGCAAACCCTGTTCCACGCGCAATCCTGCATGACGCATGCGCGCTATTCCCTGACCTTTCACAGCATCAAAGGGATCAACCGCTGCAACCACCACATGTTGTATACCAGAACAAATAAGCAGGTCAGCGCAGGGAGGCGTTTTACCGTGGTGCGCACATGGCTCCAATGTTACATACATCGTAGACTTATTGATGAGGTGCTGATCTGCAGCTGAAACTGCATTCAGGCAATTAACTTCTGCATGCGGGCCACCATATTGTTGATGCCAGCCTTGTCCAATTACCCTGCCTTCATAACAAAGCACGGCACCTACCATAGGGTTAGGTGAAACGTATCCCCTCCCCAGGGCAGCAAGCTCCAGCGCCAGTTTCATGCAATCAAAAGCTGTATACCCCAACATAAAAAAAGGATTTCTCACTTTACGGCATGATGCCTGCCGGTGAATCAAGTTGCCAAAGTTAAATGAATTACATTTGGGATGTGCAAATCAGAGAAGCTTACCAGGAATTAAGAATGGCACTTTCAGTCATGTACGATCTGAGAGAGTCTGCCGGCATAGCTGATATGGTAATGGAAGAAATTACTGGGTGGGAACGATCCCTACGCATTATTCACCACAATGAAGAGTTGTCTGAAGCCCAGTTCGAGCGTTTT
>JBDLTO010000292.1:0-3887 GCA_039805815.1 Bacteroidota bacterium
ATCATTCAGCCGTTTTCAAAGGTGTATAGGTGATGGAAATGGGAGAAGCATCAGCTTGAAAAGAAATCTGACTGAAAGGGATCGTCGGGAAAAACACCGAGGTCATGGTGGTCAGTCCGCCGTCTGCAAAAAGTTCCACCGAAGCAACATCAAGGACCAATGTCATTTGGAGGTTTTTGTTGCCGGTCAGGCGGGGAGCAGTATGCTTTGCAGCAAACTCCTGGTGGAAATATTTTTTCCCGGCCCTGCTCCTATCGATATAGAATCTGTCTGCAGTTTTGTCAAAGCCAACCAATACCTCTTCCCCGTTTTCATTGGACAATTTAAAAGAGAGATCCTCCGGAACCCCCGATGTCAGATCAATCCTGCAAGGGAAAAAGACATTCCCTTCTTTAGGGCCAAGCTTAAGTGTTTTTTTAGCTACAGGACTCAACAACTTTACCGGATGTTGCGCATACCCATCCAATTCTTTCACTGGCTGGGAAGCAATCCGGTATGCTGTTCCAACCCTGATCAGCATCAATTCACGGGGAATGGTACAGGCACTGCGCCAGGTTTCTGTTGGAACCTGGTTGGCATACATCCAATTGCTCATCCAACCAATGAACAGTCTGCGTTTTCCGGTATTAGACCAGGTAACGCCGGCGTATTCGTCCGGACCATAATCCAACCATTGGGTTTGAGTGGACTGGGGAACAAAGCGGTGGCCATCAAAGGAACCCAGAAAATATTGTGTGGCAGAACCTTTATTGGGCCCACCAGGATTCAAGTTAACCAATAAGGTCCAGATGGTTTTGCCATCCACTTCCAGCGGAAACAAATCAGGGCATTCCCATACCCCACCATGAGCGCCGGCATCCTTGCCGAATTCACTTTCCTTCTTCCAATCTTTGAGGTTGGGGGAGGAATAAAAATGAATCCTGTCGAGTACCGCCAAGGTCATGATCCATTTCCCTGTTGGCGCATGCCACATCACTTTGGGATCACGAAAGTCGCGGATGCCGGGATTTTTGAGCACCGGATTTCCTTTATACTTCTGCCAAGTGGCTCCATTATCGAGGCTGTATGCAATACCCTGGGTCTGAAAATCATTGCGACCCTTATCTGCCAATGCCTGATTGTGGTAGGTGAAAATGGCCACGAGTGGAACCTTGCCTTTTGGAGCCAAACCGGAAGTATTGTTGGCATCCACGACAGCGCTTCCGGAGAAGATGGTCCCCAGACTGTCGGGATACAGTGCAATGGGCTCATGCTTCCAGGTTATCATGTCTTTGCTGGTGGCATGTCCCCAATGCATGGGCCCCCATACCGATGCATCAGGATTGTGTTGATAGAAAAGATGGTATGTACCATTGTGATATACCATACCATTGGGATCGTTCATCCAACCCTGAAGTGGCGTGAAATGGATTTTGGGCCGATGGATCTGATCGGTCTGGATGCCAAACACCTGGGCTTCAGGTATGTTGGACGACAATATGGCTGCAGCAGCGAAAACAACAGTTATGGATTTCATACCTTGAACTTACACCAGAATGAACGATTAACGGTAATTTTAAAGGGAATTTAAATCCCCAATATGTTCAAAACAAGTTTGTTAACCTTTTTCACTTCCATAAGCTTCGCACTTGCTGCGTCTGCACAGACAAAAACCGACAAGTTAATGTTTGAAATTTTGGGAAACATCGAAAATGATACAGCCAAAAAGGTGCTAGCAGCCCCTGATGAGTTCCGAGTTCAAATCATCTACACACAAATTGACAGAAACCGCGAAGGCAGGGCACAATTCAAAAACCATTATTATCATGTAAATCCTGCAGCCTATTTCAACCCAGCTTCTATGGTCAAAATGCCTTTGGCATTTTTAGCTTTGGAAAAGCTGAATAAAATGAATGTAGCTGGCGTGAATATGCATACTCACATGCGCTTTGACAGCAGCTATAGCCGTCAGGTGGCCTTGTTCAAAGACAGCTCTTCTGCTGACGGTTATCCCAGCATCGCCCATTTCATCAAAAGGGCATTTCTAATCAGTGAAAATGACCCTTACAACAGGTTGTACCAATTTGTTTCCCAGCAAGGCGCCAACAGAAAACTCACCGAAAAAGGTTACAGTTCTTCCAGAATAACCAGGCAATTCATGGGTTATACAGATGAACAAAATCGCCATACAAATGGCATAGCATTTATCAATGCATCTGGCAAGGAAATACATTACCAGCTGCCTGCCTACAATACCGATAGTTTCAGTTTCCCGCCACCCATCCGCATTGGCATTGGCCATATCAACAAAAATGATGAACTTGTAGAAGGCCCTTTTGACTTCACCCGTCATAACAACATCTCCTTAGAAGACATGCAACGCATGTTGCAGGCAATTATTGAACCAGCCTCGGTTCCAGCTTCATCCAGATTCAATATCAGTCAGGCCGACAGGTTTTTTCTACTGAAATACCTTTCACAATACCCTTCAGAAACAACATCACCGAAATACAACGACAGTATTTTCTACGACAGCTATGTTAAATTCTTTTTCAGTGACACATCCAAAAAAATACCTGATCACATACGTGTGTTCAATAAAGTAGGATGGGCTTATGGTTTTCTCACCGATGTCTCCTATGTAAGAGATACGCTAAACAATGTTGAATACATGCTTGCAGCAACTGTTTATGTCAACAGTGATGGAATTGTCAATGATTCAAAATACGATGAAGAAACGGTTGGCTTCCCATTTTTAAGAGCCATTGGCGACAGGTTTTACCAATATGAACTAAGGAGAAAAAGAAAGTTTCAGCCAAAGATGAACATGTTTGGGATAAGCTACGACAAAAGAGACCCGCTGGATAAAAGACCTGCAATCAAGATTGCAGACAACTGATACAATCACCTGGATTTCCTGCATCGGTCACTACAATATTTCACCTCCTCCCAGACCTTTTCCCATTTCTTACGCCATGAGTATGGACGACCACAGGTCACACAGATTTTTTCTGGTAGGAAGGTTTTTTTCTTATTGATTTTTTGGGATTTCACTTCAAACTAACAACTCGCTGTCTCACTTGTTCAGCAGTTACAAAGAAGATCTCAGGTTAATACTGAAAGGCACAGCCATCTTTGACGGTTTACCGGATAATACAATTTCTGCTGCGGCATTACCCATCATCTCAAAATCAGTTGAAATGGTTGTAATGCCTTGAAGGATGATGCGCTTCAATGGTGTTTCATTATAGGAAATGATACCAAGCTCAGTCCCCACTTTCAACCCGGTAGCAATGGCTTTTTCAACAAGTACTACAAGGTCGTCATCCATCAGATTGATGTAGACTGTTCCCTGTTTTAATTCTTCAACTGCAATATCGTGGACTAGCCCGCAATTAAAGTTATACCGTTTGCAAAAACTCATCAACCCGGATTTTATTTCATCAGGATAATAGCTATTCTCAGGTGTGATTAGCTTTATCGTATGGTATTTGTTCATCTGCGGCAACCCTTCTTCAAGAGCTCTGTAAATATCCTGCTCGAAATCTTCATAAACGGCACTGAAATCACCTGATACCTGCGGCAATATTTTATCCAGCAAAATGAGCTTGTGTTTATCAAGCTGATTTATCAAGGCATGAGCCTTCTCTCCCCCTTCAATAAAATGCGGAATAATTACGTAATAGTCGTAATCTGTTCGGGAGTTTTCCAACAATTTTCTGAAAAGGGAAAGGTTATTGTTGTAAATATAAAAATCCACGGATACTTTAGAACCCAGCGTATTTACAAAGGCGTCGTAGATAATTTTTTTATGCGGACTCAGTTTATTAAACATCAGGAAGACCTTGATACTGGTTTCCAAGTCAACCCGCTGAATAAAATACCCTTTTCCTGGAACAGAATTCACA
>JBDLTO010000293.1:0-4003 GCA_039805815.1 Bacteroidota bacterium
CGTATACAATCCTTTTATCGTTCCCATTTTTCAATGCATCCTGAAATTGATTCCAGCGGAATTGAAGATCGTGAAATCCTGGAATGGAAGGTTTCAGGATATTGGAATCAAACCCATTAAAGGCAGCAGTGAATCTTCCAAATTGTAGGGCTGCTTCGTAAGCCTGTCCTGCATCTTGACATTCATTCAGCGAATGGGTGTCTTCTACAAATGAAGTTAACCTGTAAAACTCCCCATTAATAACTGCATGAGTATGACCTGAGATTGTTCTAATTGGAAAAGGGACAAGAAATCCGAAATTTCCCTTCTCCAAAAAATCACTCATTAATGCCAGGTTAAATGCAATGTCATCCGGACATTTAAAAACCTGCTTGTTGATATGCTGAAGAATAAATGTTGGTGAATCATTCTTTTCAACAACAAAGGTTTGATGAATCAATCCGGCTCCAAATTGTTTAATTACATACGCATTGGCATCATGCACAAAAAAACTAAGGATTTGACGTGGTTCCATTTTAGTATAACAACCTCACTTTTACACTGCCTTTTACATTTCGCAACAATTCAACTGCATTCTTTGAAAGTTTCTTATCCACATCCAATACAACATATCCAATATCATCATTGGTCTTGAGGTATTGACCAAGGATATTGATGTGGTTATCAGACAATGTACTATTGATTTCAGATAATACTCCTGGGATATTGCTGTGAATATGGAGGATTCTGTGGGTACCTTCAAGCGGAGAAAGACTTAATTCAGGAATCGTATGAGATCCTGTTGAAGCGCCAATTTCAAGAAAATGTAACAATTTGGCACTGACATCTTCACCAATATTATATTGAGCCTCCTCAGTTGAACCACCGATATGGGGGGTGAGCAAGACATTGGATATTTTTTGTAAAGGTGAACTAAAAGGATCACCATTTTTCTCAGGCTCTTCTGGAAATACATCAATGGCAGCTCCTGAAAGGTGCCCTTCTTCCAACATTTTTGCCAGGGTTTCGAGATCTACCACTTCTCCCCTCGCATAATTAATCAAAATAGAACCTTTCTTAAATTGTTTAAATAAGGTTTTATTGATCAGATTTTTTGTTTGTCCGGTTTCAGGTACATGTAATGTTATGATATCAGACTTTGATACAAGATCTTTTAAATTTTTACAGGCAATAGCATTACCAAGTGGTAACTTGGTGACAACATCATAAAACTGGACTTTCATGCCAAGCGCTTCAGCAAGCACACTAACCTGCGAACCGATATTACCATAGCCTATGATACCCAGGGTTTTTCCACGAAGTTCAAAACTCCCCTTCGCATCCTTGTTCCAAACACCTTCATGGGCAGCAATATTTTTATCCAGAATTTTTCTGATAAGCATAATTGAAGCCCCAATAACCAATTCTGCAACTGATCGTGTGTTACTGTATGGAGCATTGAACACTACGATACCCTTTTTCCTTGCTTCAGACAGATTCACCTGATTTGTACCAATACAGAAACATCCAATGGCTTGTAGCTTAGGTGCATTGTCTATAACACGTTTGGTCATTTGTGTTTTGGAGCGAATACCAACCAGGTGTACATTTTTCATTTCTTCTATCAGCTGGTCTTCTGACAACGCACCAGAAACTTTTTTAATATCAGTATAACCTGCATCCCGGAAAACTTTGATTGCTGCATCACTGATGTTTTCAAGAAAAAGGATTTTTATCTTGTCTTTAGGATAACTGGTTAAAGCAGAATTAGCCATCTTTTTTGAGTAAATTTGTACAAATTTACGAACTAATTTTACCTTGTCCAATTTATAGACCTGATGCATAAAATCAAGATATTCATATTACTTTTCTTCTCATTTTTAGTCATTTTCATCGGAGCAGACAAATATTTTCAGTCAACTTTACCCTCAAAAACCATTAAAACCCCTGCCATTGTATCTGGTGAATCAGGCAATGCTACCTGGAATACAACAGATAGAAAACTTGAAAAAGCTAGTAATTCGTTCTATACAGACGTGCTTCTTCAATCCAAGTTTAATGGAGCGATACTGGTTTGCCGAGGTGGAAAAATAATTTTTGAAAAATATGCCGGACTTACTGAAGTTCTGAAGGGTGAACCGATTGATTCCAATACCGCCTTTCACCTGGCATCAGTTTCCAAGACCTTTACAGCCATGGCTATCCTCAAGCTGAAGGAAAAGGCAATGATTGATCTTGATACACCCATAAGCAACTATTTAGAGGGGTTTCCCTTTACCGGAATAACTGTTAGGAATCTATTATCCCATAGGAGCGGTTTGCCAAACTATGCTCATTTCGTTGAAAAACTAGGATGGGATACCCAAATAAATCTAACCAATTCTGATTTACTGCAGCTAATAATAAAATATTCAGGGAAAATTTCAATTGGAAAGCCAGATAGTTATTTCGAATACTGCAATACAAACTATGCCCTTCTCGCCTTGATTATAGAAAAGATCAGTAAAAGCAGTTATGCCGATTTTCTGCGAACAAATATATTTATACCGCTGGGTATGGACAAAAGCTATGTTTTTAACAACAGTATGCAGCAAGTGGTGCTTCCATCTTTTAAATTTAATAATCGCAGGGAACCTTTCATGTTTCTCGATGAAATATACGGAGATAAGAATATTTATAGCACAGCAAGGGATCTTATGAAATGGGACAAAGCTCTTGAAGAAAATACTTTTTTTACAAAAGAAACACTTCAGGAAGCATTCCAGGGTTATAGTTATGAGAAAAAAGGAATCAGAAACTATGGGCTTGGATGGAGATTGATTGAAATGCCTTCATCAAAAAAGATAATCTATCACAACGGCTGGTGGCATGGAAATAATACTGTTTTCAGCAGATTTCCCAATGATTCAACCTGTATTATTGTGCTAGGCAATAAATTCAACAGGAGTATTTATCAGGCCCGAAAAATTGGTGGGATATTTGAAGGATATGATGTACAATGGGAAGAAGACAACTGATTAATCACATTTTATTCAGTTTTTGTCTTCAATCAACATGAAATAAGTCCTTATCTTCAAAAACAGAACATTTTCTGGTCAATATACTGAAAACTCTACCTAATAGCAGCACATTTACTTGATTATTTGTACGTTTTGACTATTTTTGCAACCCCATTGCCTTTTCATGGCATGTAAGATCATTAAAACATAGAACCTATAGAGTTTATGCAAAACCTGATTTATCTCGTGCCCGTTATGGGCCTTATCGGACTGCTTTACACCTTAATTAAGTTTAATTGGGTTTCCAGACAAGATGCCGGAAACGACAGGATGAAAGAAATCAGTAACTATATCGCAGAAGGAGCCATGGCTTTTCTGCGTGCAGAATGGAAAATACTGGGATACTTTGTTGTCATCGTGGCGATTCTTCTTGCGTTCATGTCTCAAAGTAACCCTAATTCTCACTGGAGCATTTCACTAGCCTTTATTTTTGGTGCATTCAGCAGTGCATTGGCAGGTTATATCGGTATGAAGGTAGCCACTAAAGCAAACGTCAGAACTGCACAAGCTGCCCGTACAAGTCTTTCCAAGGCTTTAAATGTGTCCTTTACTGGCGGTGCAGTTATGGGGCTTGGTGTAGCAGGACTTGCAGTTCTCGGTTTAGGTGGGTTGTATATAATCCTTAAACAATTATTTGCACCAGGTAGTGAAGCCAATTCACATGAGATGATTAAGACCATAGAGGTCCTAACAGGCTTTTCGCTCGGTGCTGAATCAATTGCACTTTTCGCGCGCGTTGGCGGAGGAATTTATACCAAAGCAGCGGACGTTGGTGCTGATCTTGTTGGAAAAGTAGAAGCGGGCATCCCTGAAGATGATCCAAGGAATCCAGCAACAATTGCTGATAATGTTGGTGATAACGTTGGTGATGTTGCAGGTATGGGAGCTGACCTATTCGGTTCTTATGTTGCTACTGTTCTTGCAACAATGGTCCTTGGACAAGAGACCATTTCACAGGATAATTT
>JBDLTO010000294.1:0-2625 GCA_039805815.1 Bacteroidota bacterium
TTTGTCTGGTCTTTCTATCGCTGAGTACTTCCGTGATGGTGCTGGTTCTGATCAAGGGAAAGATGTATTGTTCTTCGTTGACAACATCTTCCGTTTTACGCAAGCAGGTTCAGAGGTATCGGCACTTTTGGGTCGTATGCCGTCTGCGGTAGGTTACCAACCTACATTGGCAACTGAGATGGGTTTGATGCAGGAGCGGATTACTTCAACAAGGAATGGTTCCATCACTTCGGTTCAGGCAGTATATGTGCCTGCGGATGACCTTACCGATCCAGCTCCGGCAACAACATTTGCGCACCTTGATGCAACAACTGTATTGAGTCGTAAAATTGCCGACCTTGGTATCTATCCTGCTGTTGATCCACTGGATTCAACCTCCAGGATTCTTACTCCGATGATTGTAGGCGAAGCGCATTATAATTGTGCCAACAGGGTAAAACTGATCTTGCAGCGTTACAAGGAACTACAGGATATCATCGCAATTCTTGGTATGGATGAATTGAGTGACGAGGACAAACTGACGGTTTCACGTGCCAGAAGGGTTCAGCGTTTCCTCAGTCAGCCATTCCATGTGGCTGAGCAGTTCACCGGTCTTAAGGGGGTATTTGTTGACATCAATGATACCATACGCGGATTCAATATGATTATGGATGGTGAAGTTGATGAGTATCCTGAAGCAGCTTTCAACCTGGTTGGTACCATTGAAGATGCTATTGAGAAGGGTAAGAAAATGATGGCTGCTGCCAAGGGTTAATTAAAACACATTCAGGAAAATGCAGATTGAAATACTTACTCCCGAGAAAAAACTCTTTGCAGGTGATGCATATGGTATTCAGTTGCCTGGTGTCGAGGGTTCCTTTGAAGTGCTTGAAAAACATGCACCTTTGGTCAGTGCCCTGGGCAACGGGGTTGTAAAAATCCTTTTGGATAAATCAGGTAAAAGCAGTTCCTCCTATGCAGTAAAGGGAGGCTTCATAGAGGTATTCAACAACAAAGTCACTGTATTGTTGGAGGGAGCATCAGCTGTTTGATTCTGACTGAAATAAATTGAAAAGGGACCATTTGGTCCCTTTTTTTATGTCTTTACTGGAAAACCCTTACATAATCAATAAACATCCACTGCGGAAAGTAAGTGGTTGTATTGGGCGAACCGGGCCAGTTTCCACCTACTGCTACATTAAAAAGGAAGAAGAATTTGTCATTAAAGGGATTCGTGGCGCCACCGAGTTCGCTTGCGAAAAATTCACCAATGAGTTTATCGTCTATCAACATGCGCATTTTATCTGCTTCCCAGATGAGGGAGTAAACATGGAACTCATCAGGAAGTGGAGTGCTATTGATAAATGATTTGGAAATATTTCTTGGATTATTCCCTGATTTGAAATGAATTGTAGAATATACTTTCGTTAGGTCATGACCCAGGAACTCCATGATATCAATTTCTCCACATGTTGGCCATCCGGCAGTAGGGAAGTTATCGCCAAGCATCCAGAGTGCCGGCCAAATTCCTTGCCCTTTGGGGAGCTTTGCCCTGATGTCAATTCTGCCGAACTTAAATGATTTTTTACCCATTGTTGTTAGTCGGCTTGAAGTGTAATTTTTCCCACCTCTGCTTTCTTTTCGGGCTTCTATAATCATTTTTCCATTAGAAAAAATGAGGTTATCTCCTTCTGTATAGAATTCCAATTCATTGTTTCCCCATCCGCAATTGTTCCTGGCACAGCCATCGCCAACATCGTAATTCCAGTTGGTTGTGTTTAATCCACTCCCTTCAAACTCATCAGCCCACACCAGGGTTCTGCCGGCATAGCTTGTAGGCGTTGTGTATCCAGCTTCATTTACAGGTATTTTGGAGTCATCGTTTTCGATAGTGCCTGTTGCAAACGGACTTGGTACAATACAGTTGACAGGTTCTGAAATGAAAAGCTGAAAGTCGTCTGTCCCTTCCTTGATGTCATCGGCAACAATATCCACCGAGAGTGATTTGGTTGTTTCTCCTGCTGCAAAAGTGATGCGTTGATCAACTGCGGTAAAGTCTTCATTACTTTTCGCAAAGACCTCTTTGGTAACAATCTTAAAGCTGACTTCTTTTGCTGATGCTGCGCTTAAGGTGATTGTAAAGTTCATCTTATTGTTACCGTTGTTACCCTCTGGTTGTTTTACATCTGCTACAAAAACAGAAGGAGTGGTTTCTGGTGTGCCGCCACCGCTGGATTCTTTTTTACATTGCGAGAAGAGGAAGCCAGCGCCGATCAGAAAAATATATCTTTTTATCACGTTTGGTAATTTAGTTCGAATATAAAACATGGTACTGAAAGTTGTTCCTTTCGTTTAATTTCGTTTTTTAAAAGTAACGAAGTGTTGAAGCAACAATCACTGCTCAGGCCTGCTATTTCGGTTTATTTCTTCTTTCTTGGTATGGTATTCTCCACCTGGGCTTCAAGAATTCCGGATGTGAAAGACCGGTTCAGTCTGAGTGAAGCTGAACTGGGAGGTGTTTTATTCATGTTGCCCCTTGGTGCCCTTACAGCCTTGCCTGCCTCTGGTTGGCTGGTACAACGGTGGGGTAGCAGGAAAGTAAGTGCTGTTGTTCTCGTTTTGTACGGATTCTTTTTGTTTGCGACG
>JBDLTO010000295.1:0-3044 GCA_039805815.1 Bacteroidota bacterium
AACAGAATCAATGCAATAACAGCCAAAATCAGCGTTAGGATACCATATAATAAACTTGCATCATCATCACTGGCCTTATCACCAACTGCTGCAGTTGCTGTTGCACCTTCTTCTTTTTTAGCACCTCCGGTATTGATGTAACCCAAAATGGCATCGATATCAGCATCCTTCAACTCCGGAAATGCTGTCATCTGTACCTTATTGTATTCATTGTAAACCTCTACTGCTCTGGGATATCCCTTTTTGATGACAGCTGCACTGTTGCGTACCCAATCATAGAGCATAGCCTTGTCGTCCCAACGGTCTTCAACTCCCTTCAAAGCCGGACCAACAAGTTTCTTGTCTATTGCGTGACAGGAAGCACATTTGTTATTGAACAAAGCCTTGCCATCCTGCGCCTGAAGCGTGAAAGACAACGAAAGCGTTACCAGTAAAACAAGTGCTGAAATGTACTTTTGAAAAACAGTTCTTTTCTGATTCATACCCTCAGTGGATTGTGGTTGAAATGGACAATATCCAATTGATCGCGTGCAAATTTAAGTCAGGATTTCAACAATATATCAACATGGCTTGAATTTTTTTGATGGCACCCTTTACCACTTATCAATAACATACATTCTGTGATGATATGTTTAGGGATGAAAGGATAAGTGTTGCACATTATATTTATATTATGAAGTAGCATTGGTGGAAGAAAGCATATTTTTCCTTCTCTTTGCATCATGTTTAACAAACTGCAGCAAAAGTGGAAGGTCTCTTCTTCCCAGCTTTTCTTCATACTCTGCACTTTTGCCGTTACGGGAACCACTACTGCATACATTTCCCGCAGCATAACATCATGGGTTGGTTTCAATGAACAGACTTTCTGGGCCTGGAAAATCATGCTCAGGATGAGCATACTGATCTTTGGCTATCAGGTGATTATCCTGATTGTAGCGTTTGTATTCGGACAATTCCCCTTTTTCTGGAATTATGAAAAGAAAATCCTGCGTAGATTGGGTATCCTCAAACAACAGCCGGTCCGCCTGGCCATTTTCGCATCCGGAAAAGGAAGTAATGCGCTCAAAATCATTCAATACTTTGAAAATCATAAGTTTATACAGGTAAAGTTGATTGTCTGCAACAAACCGGAAGCAGGGGTCTTGGATATTGCCCAAAACCAGGGTATCAAATCCCTATTGATCGTCAAAAAAACCTTCAGCGATACGGATGAATACATACAACAGCTTAAAAATGAAGGTATTACACATATCATCCTTGCTGGCTTCCTCTGGAAAATACCAGCAAACCTCATTGCAGCCTTCCCCGACCGCATCCTCAATATCCACCCGGCACTGCTGCCGAAACATGGCGGTAAAGGGATGTATGGCGAACATGTACACCAAGCAGTATTGGTTGCAAGAGACAAACAAAGCGGGATCACCATCCACCTGGTGGATGAACAATATGACCATGGCAAAACAATTTTCCAAGCCTCCATTGATATCAACCCGGGTGAAACCGCTCAAACCCTGGCCAACCGCATCCATATCCTGGAACATGAACACTACCCCCCGGTCATAGCCAAATGGGTAGAATAATCCAACCGCCAACCATTCATCCCAAAACATTTGTCTTGCATTGAAAAAAAGCGTATACTATATCATCCTGATCCTCCTCTCTGTACAAAAGGCATCCTCGCAAGTATGGCTTACAGGCAAAGTGTACGATTCCACAAGAATGGTTTCAATTCCATTTGTAAAAGTCACCAGTAAGAAGGGATTGATCACCTACACGGACTCCATCGGGCGGTATGGACTTTCCATCGACAAACAAGACTCCATCTGCTTTACCTACAAAGGCAAATCAACAAGCTTCTTCCCGGTGAGTACAATCCGATACCCATCAGGATTTGACATAGCCCTGCAGGTAACCGTACAAGACCGGTACCAAACACTCAAGGAAGTAGTAGTAATCGCCAAATCTTACCGCCAAGACTCTGCCGAAAACAGGGAACGCTATAGTAAGATATTCAACTTTGAAAACAGCGGACTGCAACTGACCTCTTCCGGAAACATCGATCCCAACAGCCTGATCGGTCTGTTCAAATTCAGGAAGAATAAAACCATGCGCAGCTTTAGAAACCGACTGATTGAAGAAGAACAGCAAAAGTTTATCAGCAGCCGTTTCACAAAAGGCCTTGTTAGACAAATCACCGCCCTTCCTGAAAAAGATATCGAAAGATTCATGCTACTGTGGCGTCCGCCTTATGAACTGGTTGCTTTTGCAGAAGAATACCAGTTCCATCAATTTATTCTCGATGCATCTAAATACTTCAGATCGGGTATCATGCCCAAAAACCTTCTTTCGACGGGCCAGCAATGATCATGTGATTGCCAACATAGCGGCTCATCTCATTTTTTAATGCTATTTTGTTAACTTCAGTTCATATTAAGATTATATGAAAAAGTTGTTTTCCCTGCTACTGGGTGCTTGCCTATACCTGTCACTCTTTGCACAACCCACTGTCAACAATTCAGCTAACCTCACAAACCGAATAGAGGTTATTGATAAAAACATGCAGGAATGGGTCGATAAAAACTGGATGGCTGGTGGTGCGGGACTAATCATGCAGGATGGAAAAGTGCTTTACCACAAAGCTTTCGGCTATGCCAATAAGGATAAAAAAATCCCGATGCGTACAGATCATATCTTCCGCATCGCCTCCCAAACCAAGGCCATTACCAGCGCCGCCGTAATGATGCTCTATGATGAAGGCAAATTTCTGCTGGATGAACCGGTATCGAAATTCATCCCCACTTTTGCCAAGCCAAAAGTGCTGGTGAGCTTCAACGAAAAAGACTCTTCCTTCACCACCACCCCTGCCAAAAGGGAAATAACCATCCGCGATCTGCTGACGCACACCTCTGGCATCGGTTATGCACAAATCGGTTCCAAAGAAGCCAACGCCATCTACGCCAAAAACGGTGTGGTGGGCGGCATTGGTGTGAAAGGCATTAACCTCGCAGAAAATATCAACAGGCTGGCACCTTTACCAATCTTCC
>JBDLTO010000296.1:0-10252 GCA_039805815.1 Bacteroidota bacterium
AAGTTTCCGATAATGGCTTTGGGATGCAGGGAGTAATGGGGGTCAGGCTGACATGTTTCAGGCAGTGCGATAACGACAATAATCAGGATTAGCATGGAGAAAACCCAGGCACTCTTTTCAACCGGAAAGCTGTCGCGTACCACTGCACTCGGTGCCACCATACCTACACATCCGACCAATGTTGGCAAGAATCAGAAGCTAATAAGCATTTCCACAGAATCAGATAATCCGCAGTCGATAGAAATCTTTCCATGATATGTATTATAAAATCTAATTGCTTTTAACCCTAGATTTTTCTTCATCAGATGCACCACTATTACGGGCAGCCAGTGTTTTGCCTTTTGCAAAGCGATAGGAGAAGGCAATGTTGGTAACCCGACTGTCGAGAATACTTCTCCAATTGGCAGTTGCATTGGCAATATTTCTGATATCTCCCCCAGGTTTGTTGGTGAAAAACATATCATTGACATTCAGTCGCAATGATCCTTTTCCTTTCATGATTTTTTGTGAAAGTCCCGCTCTCATTTGCCATACAGGTATGGTGAGGAATTGTGCAACCAGAACACTGCTTTGATAGGTGTATGCCAGTTCCGCAGATAAATTTTTAGTAATCATAAACTGACTGGTTGGACCAACATACCAGTAAAATCTTTTCTCATCAAGGTTTTGTCCGTAAATGACTGAGCGATAAGCAACGTTGCTTAATTCAGTGTACAGTATCAGCGTTAACCATTTAGCAGGCTGCAAATTGGCATTGATATTCAATCCATAGGAAACTTCTTTGGCAAAGTTACCTGGTCTGCTATAGTAAATGTTGCCACGTTGTTCATTGGTTTCCATGATTACATTATCAGTTATACTGTAGTCTATGCTGGTAGTAATTTTATTATTAAACGTATGCGATAATTCAGCATAATAGGCCAAGGTGGGTTGCAAAAATGGGTTACCGCCATAATAGGTGAAACGATCTAGCGGATAAGAGAATGGATTTAGGTCTTGATAATTGGGGCGATTTATCCTTCTACCCATTGAGAATATCATTTGATTTTTTTGCAATGAATCAAATTTATACTGCAAATAAACGGTCGGAAATAAATTGCTGTATTTGCGTACAAACGAAGAGTCTTTAATAACTGGATTTCCCAGTTGCTGGCCACTGATGCTTGTATTTTCAAACCTCAAGCCTGTTTGTATGGAGAGTTTCTTACCTTCTTTCGCATAGTTCAGGTATGCAGCATTGATTTTTTCATCGTATAGAAATTTATTGCTGAATTCATAATTGGGGATACTTATGTTGTTGAAAATGTCAAAAACAGAAGCCGTATTGTCTGTTTTGACCCTGCTGAATTTTACGCCAGCCTCCAGTTTTGCATTTCCTTTCAACGGCCTGAGGTAATCAGATTTAAATGACTGAATATCCAGATTTGCGGGTAAAAATGATTGTAAAGTGGATTTACTGCTCAATGTATTGGCTGGATTGAAATTGAAGCTTTCCAGTTGCTGTGTAATATCTGCCCGGTAATTCAGATAGTCTGCATTAGCAGAGATTTCACTTCCCTTGTTGTTTATTTTGTAAGTATAATTCAGGTTTATGCTCCCGTTTTTCCATTTTCGGTCTACGGGATTGGTTGCCAAAACGGTAGAGTCCACCTGATTATTTTCATTAATGATTGCTGACCTGTTTTGTACAGGGGAGAAGGTTCTGTTTTCAAAACCGGAAATTACCAGACCAGCGTTAGATTTATTGCTGATGTAATAGTCAGCACCAAGCTTCAGGTTTAGTCCCTCAATCTCACGTTTGATGTATGAGTTTTGTGTAAATGCAGATTTATATAAACCCGTTGGCGTAAAATACTTTCTGTTGATGGTGAGATCTTGGTAGGAATGGTTTTGGTTCCAGCTCAGGTTGGCGTAATAATTAATTTTATTTAACCGGTAGTTGATGTTGAAACTGTTGTTTGTCCGGTGATACCTTCCTTGTCCATAGCTCACACTTAGACTCCCATTGAATCCTTTCAGCGTGTTTTTTTTCAACCGGATATTGATGATACCTGAGTTGCCGGCAGCATCATATTTAGCGGGTGGATTGCTCATGAGTTCCACAATTTCAATTGATCCCGCCGGAAGAGACCGCAAGTAGTTGGCAAGATCCCAAGCTTTGCACGCCGCCAAATAAAAAATCCCGCACTTCGTGCAGGACTTTTTTATGGTGCCCTTTGCTGGACTGAGTTCGAACGAATTATACAATGATTTGTTAGAATTACTAAAAAAATAATGGTCGTCAATATTGTTTTAAGCAATCATTATTATTTTCAAAAACATATGCCTTTATATAGCTCCAGTTCGAAATTGTTGGCCTCAGAAATCATGGATATTCTATAGTGCGACAAAGCATCTTAGAACAATAGGCAAACAACGTTTTCGGGCTTTTCGTTAGGGCAGATTTTGGAGGGCAAAACTGTCAACCAGCACTGAATTTAGTAGAAGAACATAGCTACAATTTTGCAAGTGATACTGCCTGACGAAAAACACATATTAGCCGCTGCTAATTCGGCCTGATTTGATTTGTTAGTTTTTCTCCGAGGAAATTACATAATTTGTTTTGTGCGGTATCTTTAGCTATTGTTGAATTTGCTAATTGACCGATAACCTGCCCTACAGCCACCTCCCAAGGCTTAGAAGTCCCTGTTAATCCAATAATAATATTCCTAATTTCTTTCAAATCAAAATCTTTTCTGTTATATCCGTCGGATTTGAAGGCAGCTATTTGACCAAATTTGGCATTTGTTGTAAATGTAACTAACCATTTTTCAATCTCCGCTTCCAGGTTAGCCCATGATGAATTTAAGCTCGTCAAAACTTCATCACATAAAATTAAATTTTCAGCAGCGCGACATGAAAGTTTCAACCTAACCAATGGAGGATTATCGACTATATTGTCGTCGCCATCGTCTCTATCTCTGAGGGAAAAGGCTTTCGCATTGTCATAAACCCCATTAATTATTTCGATAACTGAGTTTTCATAGTCGCTTAAATTTCCGACACCTCCAACTGAACAAGGATAAAATTTAATAGTGCCATTTGAAGTTCTAATTGCTTGCTGCCAGATTCTGACATCATCATCCCCTTCAACAAGCAGAATTGGGTTATTGTTGAATAGATTTGATAAGGGATGAGCGCCAAATATCGGCAGAATACTTTGATACATTTCATTTAACGCCTTAAAGGTCACTGAGGTCTTATGGTTTTCAAGTATAGCAAATCTTGCGTCTTTATAATTTAGCAAAGCACCTAAAATTGCTGTGCTATGAGTTGCTATTATTACAGTGAACTTTTGGGAGCCTAACAATTCAATTAAAAATAGAATGAAACTAGCTTGTAAATCGGGGTGTAAATGAACGTCAGGTTCGTCAAGGAGTAATAAATTTTGTCTCCCTGCAGTACATGTCTTTTCAAAAGTGAGACATTCTATTGTTAAGGATATTAATTCTGATTCGCCACTGCTTATTTCGTTTGATTTAAGTTTTGTGTCGCCAACCTTTGTAAAAAACTCAAAATCACCTTTTATTGTCCTTACGATTTTTACATTAGTTAAGAGATTATTGATTTTTTCAATTATTGTATCGAAACTTGGAAGGGTCCTGTCTATCTCAATTTCTCTTAAATGAAGAATTTCCAGTCGCCTGTATTGTGCTACAGAGTAGCTCTTAAATTCACCCCATTGATTTTGTCGTTTACTGTTTTTAGACCAATTGGGGTCGTTAGATGTATTTTGTTCAACATGAGCGGAGTAGCTTAAGGCTCCACCTCTTTCAGGTGTAACATAATTAATTTCACCGGCATTCTGTCCTGTTAGATTTTGCTCTACTTTTTTTAAAAGTGAACTTTTACCACACCCGTTTTTCCCAAGGATGATATTTATTTTCGACAGTCCAGATAGATTGTATTGTGCAACTTGTATTAGGTTCATTGTCTGTTCTTTTATTGCTGCTAGTAACTTCTTGTCATTTATTATTGGTGTTTATCATTGTTCGTATGTTATCATAGCATGACCGGTAAAGTTTTGCCGCTTTACGTTCGGCGGGTTTTCTGATCATAAAAATTTCAGCCTACCACTAAAGCCAAATATGAGCACTGCCCTTGAGTTATAGCATGTCACTTTGCCTTACGCAAAACCCGTATTATTTGGAGTATTATAATAATTGATGTTTTGCGTTTGCTAGGAATTCGGCTTCAATTTCTTCCTCTTTTGAAAGAAGAATCGTGTCAATTTTTAATTGTATAACTTCAGATAGATTCTTTATTAACTCATGGCGATATTGAACAGCTTCTTTAGCACTAATAAAATTTTTGTCATATATTATTGCAATATCTATATCAGAAGGACTGTCTGAATACAACACTGAGCCAAAAAGGTAATGGTCAAAGTGCTCTCTAGGTTTAATTTCTAATTTAATCATCATTCTTTCGTTTATAGTTAATGAAAGCTTTTCCTATGCAATTGACAGCTCCAAAGAACTCTCTATTGTCGTACAATCCTACATTCATTGATTTTGCTAATTCTTTGGCAGCAATAGAATACCTATTATAGAATCCAATTAAAATTATACATTCTATATCGTACAAATTTGGATTGATTTCAAGAATTTCCGCTTCACTTACAATATATATGTCAGCAACAAGAATTTTTATATCAGGTCTGTCTGCAGTTCTTTTAAGGAGATACATGTCGTTACCCAAATCGGTTATGATCCTCACTGCGGAGTGTCCGTTCATGCCATGTTCAAAAAAAGTTTTACTTGATTGAGATACTGTTTCTCTATTTTTTTCTCTCATTGGAATATGTTTTCTAATCCTCTTGGGAAGGTAGGTGCTGCGGAATTTACATCTCCTGAAATTTTATTGTATTCAAATCCTTCTCTATGTAGTTTGAATTCTATAAATAGACTAAATTCATTGTTTTGCAGAAGGTCTTGATTTTGTTCAATTACAGATTCAATAATTCTGTTATTGGGTAATATTTTTTGAATGGCTAATCTTCCCCACATTAATTCAGTCTCCATTTGTTTATTCCGTGCATTTTCTGAGTTAGGACCATACTTATCAAATATCATTTTGTTTTCTGCGAATATTTGTCTGAGGTATTTTCTTGCCTCTTCTCGTGAGTTAAATTTACGCACATGGAAAAGATTTTTTATACTTTCCATATGATTCTTTTTCCATTGTTTTATGATGTCATCTGGGAATAGATGTGGTTTCTTATCAACGGTTGAATGGCAAGTAGGGCAAAGTAGAATAATATTATCAAATTCATCTCTTTGACTTAAAGGTAATTCATTGTCGCCTCGCGGACCATTTTCTGATTGTCCGATTATGTGTGCAAGCTCTTCGATATTTGTTATTTCACGACTATCAAAAAAAGGAAATAAGTCTCTATGGCAATCGGGTTTGCCACAATATCCTCCTGATGAGGCCCATAATTTTCTTTTAACTTCAGTACTTATACTCATTTCTAAAAATTACACATAACTCAACAATATACGCAATGTAAGTGTCCCTATTTCGATGACAGTTTAAAAGTTAAGTAAAAATCTTACTTTTAAACTATCAAAATGAAAAAAACACGAATCACGGAGGCACAGATTGTAGCCGCCTTAAAAAAGCAAGAGACAGGTATTCCAGCCAAAGAGATTTGCAGAGAGTATGGTATTTCTGAAGTCACATTTTACAACTGGAAGTCAAAGTACGGAGGAATGGAGGCTTCTGATGTCAAACGACTCAAAGATCTCGAAGAAGAAAACTCCCGTTTAAAACGGATGTTTGCAGAACTCAGCATGGACCACGCCATCTTAAAGGATGTCATATCAAAAAAAGGCTGGGGCCCTGCAAACAAAGGGAACTGACAGAGTCGATCGTTGAGGATTATGATATTTCTGTTAGCAGGGCCTGTAAACTGACTTCTTTACCTCGCACCATGTATTACTACAAGAGTCAAAAAGATGACACTGAGGTCATTGAAGTGCTGCAAGACTTGGCATTTAAACATCCCACTTATGGGTTTCGTAAACTGTATGCATATGTCAGAAGATCTGGTAAGCAGTGGAACCATAAAAGGATTTACAGAGTGTACAAGTTATTGAAGCTGAACAGAAAACGGAAAGGCAAACGTAGACTTCCTTCAAGAGTTAAACAGCCGTTGGTAAAACAAGAGCAGATCAATCAAAGCTGGAGCATGGATTTTATGAGCGATAGCATGGTAGGTGGTAGAAGGTTCAGAACCTTTAACTTGATTGACGACTGTACTCGAGAAGTGCTTGCTATAGAAATTGACACATCCTTATCATCCAAACGTATCATTAGAACACTTGAAAGAGTAATTCTTGATAGAGGTAAACCAAACATCATTCGAACAGATAATGGACCGGAGTTCACATCAAAAGACCTTGAACTTTGGGCAAGAGATCATGAGATTAAGATCCAATTTATTCAACCAGGTAGACCAATGCAAAATGGATATATCGAACGATTCAACAGAATCTACAGAGAATCTATCCTTGATGCATATCTTTTCTTCGAACTTGATCAGGTGAGAACGCTTACTGAAGAATGGATGGATGAATATAACCTGAGAAGACCTCATGAGTCTCTTGGAAATCTGACACCGAATGAATGGAAAATGAAACAATTAAAACCCGAATTATCAACTTTTAAATTGTAGGAGAAACGGGGTACTTACATCAGGAGTATTAAAATATTTTGATTCGAGTGAAAATATAATACCAGAAATTGGAGGTCAAGATTTATACTATTTAGAAATACGAAAGATTATAAAAAAATAATTAAGTATATGGGTAGTCATTTTCATAAAAAAATAAAAAAGAGACTTTGATAAATATTCTCAATCCATTTTCATTTTATTTACTTTTTTATGAAATATAAATACTATTATAAATTCTTCCTTTTAGCGTGTTTATTTGTTTGCTCCTTTGCAGGGTATTCACAGAAATCATTTCATTTCACGATGACCTTACCTAACAAAGTTGACACATCAAAACTTGAATTTTATTTCGATAATGGATTTAATATCCATAGAATTAATTACAAAATTGATGGAAAAGGCAGATTATTGTTTTCGGGCAATTATGATGCAATATATGGAGTGTTGCAAGTGCAATATAGAGAAAGTAACATAACGTATGGAAAGTCATTTTTTATTAAAGATAAATCAGCTAGTATTGTTTTTCATTCAGCAGTAAACTCAAAGGATCCCTTTATTAGCTATACGATGCAGAATGTATGGGATTTCAATGCTGAAAAATTGCAAATGTCATATTCTGATTCAGCTGAACGGCGTATAGCGAAAGATTATGAAGAATTATATTTGGATAAAATTCTTTCAGGAAAATATCCCGACCTACAGAAATATTATTTTAATGACCTCCTTAAAAACATTCGAAGAAAAAAACTAGGATACATTCTTTCACATCCGGATTCCTATTTTTCATTTTATACTTTTCGTTCTGAGATTGCTAAATATTCACTTTTGGAGTCTGATTCGTTATTGTATATACTGAATAAATATTTTCCTGACAGATTTAAAAATAGTGATGAAGGAAATCTTTTAAAGGATTATATCCTATCCAGGAGTACCAAAAGCAATTTGAATGAAGCCATAGACTTTACTTCAATAGACACGAAAAATAATGTAGTATCACTCTCTCAGTTTAAGGGAAAGAATTTTGTACTTATGCACTTTTGGGCAACATGGTGCTCACCATGTGTTAAAGAGTTGCCTTTGATTGCCCAAATAGATTCTCAATACAGAAAATTAGGACTTCGGATTATATCAATTGCAGGAAAATCTAATAAACCAGAAGATTTTCCAAAGGCAATTAAATTCCACAAGATGAATTGGATACATATTTATAATGATGAAAAATTGGTAGCTAAATATGGCAATACAGCATACCCACGATTGATACTTATTGATAAAACAGGCCTAATTCGGTATGACACATATAAAATGAAAGACGATTCTGAATTAAGCCAGCTGATACAGATTCTGAAAGATAATGTGAGATTCACAAATGATGTAAAAGGACAAACTAAAAATATTGATACAATCCCAAAGGATAGTTATGATAATTTCAAGAACCAATCTTCCTATTCAGCATCCTTTTTAATAATAAAAAGCAAAGAAAACGGAAGATTACTATATGAAGAAAATGTAGTGAATGGCAAATGTCAGAAATGTTATGACAACTTAACTTTAAAAGCTGACTCTTGTTACGAGAAAAATAACTATTCTGATGCTGCAGTTTTGTATAACACAGCTTTTAGACTTAATGGAAATAAGGGCAAGGTTAAACACAGGCTTAATACCGCATGTTGTCTTATTAAACTAAATGACTTTGATAGTGCATTTGAGCACTTGAATAAGGTCGTTTTTGGGGCAAAATTTAGAAACCTTACCGAAATAAATTCAAATGACTGTTTTAAACCTCTTCAAAAAGACGAACGCTGGAAGAAAATTATTGATGGCATAAACAAAAACCTTGAAGATGTAGATCAAAAAATTAAATACGAATCTCCTATTGACCAATAAATTGGTTCTGCCAACATTCGGTTTGGAAACATAACGCCTTTTGTAATTTATGAAACAGTATTGCTGCGTTACTCTAGCTCCTCGAACGACCAATTCCACAGCTCAAACCAGCTTTTTATGTGCATTGAGTATGCCGCTCACCGCAAGGCGTGGCACTGTTATTTTTAAAAATATCAAAAATTATTTTATAAAATAATATTGAAAGCATTGTTTCAACATGCTGAAGTCCCATTTTGTCAAATGGAACTTCAGCATGTTGGTATCTCATGTAGTATCATTTTAAACGCTTTAGTTACATAGATTGACTTGAAGAAGCTGACTATGCACTAAATGTGTCAAATTTCATTCTACAAAATACGATCAGAATGTCCGGGAATGGTATAGAATGACCAAGACTATTCCAGATGGTATCTGAGCGTTCCAGAATAGAAATGTCCATTCTGGAACAGAAAAACTCTCATAAGCACTAATAGCAAAAACTAGGATTCCTGCTTTGTTTCCTGTAATTGAGCTATAGTATTCATGAGTTGCTGTTTATCTCGACTAAGATTCTCAATTATGCCTTTTTGCTCTACTACTTCATTATTTAGTTGACTGTTCAAGAAACCGATATGCAGTTTGCTTTCTTTTTCTGCTTCAATCTCATTTTGTTGGATTGATATAAGCTTTGATTTAGTTTGAACAGATCTGTATAAGACGTAGATAATTCCACAAAGTCCCAATCCAATCAGTGCCGCGCGTACTTTCCATTTTGAGTTATTTTCTGTTTTATGCAATTTTTCTATCATTGTTATCACTTCGAGATTTGTCATTTTTTTGAATTTTATAGGTTTTAAGATTGGGTTTCACGATAATGTCATAGCCAAGGAACTCAAATACTGCCGAACCCTCTAAATAGTTAAAGCGGATACATTCCTGTAGTTTAATATTATAGGCGTCCAGTACATCAAGAGTAACCTCATCTCCATGAGCGATAACCGCCTCCTCAATTTTCCTCTTGGTTTGGCGCTGGGCAGCAGACCAATCAAGTAAAATTGCCTCGTCCTCCTGATGCTTTACCTGATGTTTTTTCCTTCTGCAATCATGCATTACTCCAAATTCATCCATAAATCTTGGACAATGTGTTCGGCTTGCTCTTGCCTGATCTTCGATTGGTTCCCCACAATATTGGCAGACTCGGCCTAAAAAATAGGTTTTGGCTGGTTTGTTTTCGTGTAGACTATCTTTTTTCATTTTAGTAAATTATATTTGCAAATTACTCACAAGTTAGTAATTTAGATGTATGGAAACAATAAATCTTAAAGAATTACAGGGCGATGACCTAAGAGGTGCAGAACTCAGGGGTAGCCTTTTAGCAAAAAATATTAAACTAAGGGATACTGGTTTTAACTCGAAAACATTCCACTACTGGAAAATGAATGGTCTTTTATATTTTGTTGAAGATGGGAAATGGGCTCAAATTAGTTTTATTGAGTATCTATGGTTAAAAGTGCTAGAATCTATGCAAGGCTTCGGTTGTTCTCTAAAGCTAATGAAGCAGATATACACTGACCAATTTTTGAAAGCGTACGAACAAGATCTGAATAAAATTACTGCCACCGACCATATTGCTTTTTTTAAGAACTTAAAAAAAATAAGAGGCTTAAA
>JBDLTO010000297.1:0-2915 GCA_039805815.1 Bacteroidota bacterium
CTCTATAAAAGGAGAAAGATTACAAAAGATACCTATATTATTTGTAATGGTTTCAAGCAAAAACCCTACACTACAAGAATATCAAGGTTAATCAATACCGGATTTAAAAATGTTATCCCTATTTTGGATAACAAAGAGGAACTTGACAGGTATAAGCGGGGAGTGAGGGTTCCATTTAAAGTTGGTATAAGGGTAGCTGCTGAAGAGGAGCCTAATTTTCCATTTTATACTTCCCGTTTGGGTATTCGTGCCAAGGATATCCTCGAGTTTTATGTTGATCAGATTGAGGGGTATGAAGAGAAATTTCAACTGAAGATGTTGCATATATTCCTGAACAAAGGAATAAAAGACGATATCTATTATTGGAGTGAATTGAACAAGGTCATAAACCTCTATTGTCAACTGAAAAAGATTTGTCCGGAACTTGACTCCATTAACATTGGTGGAGGATTCCCAATCAAACATTCTCTTGGTTTTGAGTACGATTACGCTTTCATGATCAATGAAATTGTTGGAACCATCAAAAAGGCCTGTAAAAAAGCCAAGGTTCCCATGCCAAACATCTTCACAGAATTTGGAAGTTTCACAGTTGGAGAAAGTATGGCACATATTTACTCCGTAATTGCGGAAAAAGTTCAGAATGACAGGGAGATTTGGTACATGATTGACTCTTCTTTTATTACAACCTTACCAGATACCTGGGGAATTGGGGAGAAATTTCTTATGCTACCAATTAACAAGTGGCAAAATGAATACCAGCGTGTTGTATTGGGTGGCATTACCTGTGATAGCCACGACTACTACGATTCTGAGGAACATGTGAATGAAGTATTCCTGCCCAAACTAACCGGTAATGCCCCTGATGAACCCTTATACCTGGGTTTCTTCCATACAGGCGCATACCAGGATCAGATCAGCGGTTATGGCGGTATCAAGCATTGTATGATACCTTCTCCCAAACATGTGATTATCGGATACGACAAACATGGTAAACTTCATGATTGGGTGTATGCCAAGGAACAATCTGCACAAAGTATGCTCAAGATTTTGGGGTACATTTAGGGCTTCAGGCAATCAGTTCACTTTGAGCCTGTATTTTTTGTTGACCTTCGGGTTGTTGAAATATTTTTCAGCCTGTTCTTGTGAGTATCTCGGATCAAATTCTACCATAGGAAGGTCTACAAGCTGAAGTTGTGACTGCTTGAGTTCATCCCTGAGTTTTCTTGTTTTTGCAAGAATATCAGGATCTTTATCGCCTATCATCATATTCTCCGTAAGTATGTAATCCAGGCGTTTAATGGTAGCCCTGACCTGCGAGGCAGTATTTTGTTCCTGAACCTTATTGGGCGCTACAGCTTCTTTGACCGGTACAAGCGTTAAACCAACACTCGGTAAAACCTTTCCCACATTTTTGGCTGAAACCGACTCCCCTGCAGTAGAGAGGATGGTACCAAGCATCGCAGTGGAAGATCCTGTTATGTCAAATCCTGTTCGGGTTGACTTATTATTTTTTATGTTGGTGCTGATTACATAAAAAGTCAGCTTCAGGTTGGTAATGTACTTTTTCATTTCAGCAGCAACCTGCTGATGTTCTAAGTTCTTTTGTATATAGTTTATACCCGGTTTGATCACCAGTTTAACAAGTGCAGTATCTCTGTTCCTGAACTTGTCAGCACCAATGAACTGCAAGGCCAAAGTTTTCTGTTTGGCGGTATCATTATCCCGTATAAAGTCGTAAGGCACCATCCAGGCAAATTCATCATTACACCTTACCACTGATTTAAAATTACTGATGGGTTCATTGGTTATGATGGTAATTTGTTCAACGGGAAATGAACCTTCCTCACATTGAACCCTGAAACGAATAGAATCCCCTTCTTCCAGGAACATTAAGTTCCCAACTGTAGGCTTCAGCTTTGAAACAATTACCTCCGTGCTGTAAAATAGCAGGGTAAAACTAGATTCAAAACGTTCTTCTGCATTGCGTAAATTTTGAACTCCCAGCTCTACCGCATATGGAATATCATATTTGAGCTTGCCACTCTTAAAATAGGATTTATCAGCTTTAAAATACAGTAGTCCCGTACTCTTGTCTAACTTCACACCTATGGGGGCATTTTTCAGATAGAAAAAATAATTAGACTTTGGTCGGTTTATCTGGAAATCGTAAGTTAGGGTTGAATCAACCTGGATTGTAAAAAAGGGATTGAGGTTAATTACCCTTAAAACCGTATCTGTGTCTAAAGGATCTGAAACAGTAGTCAATGTTGTATCCTGGGCTACTATGATGGTGTCTGTTTTTTCCTGAGCACTGAGCTGTGAAAATAAAAAAAGAGTGAGAATTAAAATGAGTTTTTTCAAACCAAACTTTATTTGTGCTAAGTTACCTCAAAAGCCGCAAAAGTGTAACTTTGCCTAAAATCTTAACAATATGTATCCAGCACAAATTGTAATTCCAATGAAAGAAGAACTCACAGAGCAAGGCTTTGAAGAGTTACTCACACCTTCAGATGTAGATGCAATGGTAAGTGATAAAGGAACGACATTGGTTGTAATTAACTCTGTTTGCGGATGTTCTGCAGGTAGTGCAAGACCAGGTGTTGTTATGTCTGTTCACAATAGTACCAAAAAACCAGACAGACTCACTACCACATTCGCAGGTTTTGATGTTGATGCAGTAAAGAAATTAAGGGAGTACCTTTTACCTTATCCGCCTTCATCACCTGCAGTTGCCCTTTTTAAAGACGGACAACTCGTTCACATGATTGAAAGACATCAGATCGAAGGTCGTCCTGCACAGATGATTGCCCAAAACCTTATGGCTGCCTACGAAGAATACTGTAACTGATTTTATGTATCCTAACCTTTATTTCTTCCTTAAGGACGCACTGGGGCTTACCAATCCTCCGGTTTTC
>JBDLTO010000298.1:0-15926 GCA_039805815.1 Bacteroidota bacterium
AATTAAATCTGTACATAATGCAGGTTAAGGCATGCCGGTTAAAACTGAATACAATGCTTTTCAGCTCTTCTTCTTTTGCTTTTCCGTCAGAGTTGCTGTCCATCTGAAATAATTTTCAAATATCGCCATTTTTTCATGCTTGATGTAGTCCACAAATGCAGATGCCACAGGGCTCAGTTTTTTCTCAGCCAGCCATACCAGATTCCAGGAGGTGTTGATGGGTGTACCTTTCACCGGGAGGATTTTCAGGTGTCCAAGGCTCAGTTCATTTTTTATGCCTATCAGTGGCATCAAAGAGATGCCCAATCCGGCAATAATTGACTGTTTTACGGCTTCATTAGACGACAGTTCCATTTTTTGTTTCAAATCCACTTTGCAGCGTTGTAGAAATTTCTCCATCATGAGTCTGGTAGCTGATCCATTCTCCCTGAAAATCAATGGTCGGGATTCAAGGATTTCGCGGGTAGTTGCAGTTTTGGAAATTTTGACATCTTCATTACCTACCATAAACAGTTTGTCTTGCATCAAATCTATTTTTTTCAGCTTGATTTGTCCGGGTATCGTTGATAAAAAAGCAAAATCTATTTCGTTTTTTTCGAGTGATTCCAGCACTTTCCCCTTGTTGGTAACGTCCAGATCAAGCTCTACACCATCATATTTATTGTGGAATCCGCTCAGGTAATAGGGAGCGATATATTTCCCAGTGGAAACTGCTGCGATATTCAGTTTGCCCGTCAGTTTACCTTTAATCGCCATTGTGTGTTGTTCAATCAGATCAATTTCTTTCAGGATCCTTTTAGATGTGTTGATAAGCTCCTTTCCGAATTCTGTGATGTAAACTTTCTTATTGACTATTTCAATAAGCGGGATATCAAAGTGTTGTTGCAGGTTTTTCAACTGAATAGATACTGCTGGTTGGGTTAGGTGAAGCTCCTCTGCTGCTTTGGTTATACTGCCTGTTTCACTTACTTTTAAGAAGATTTGGAGCTGATGCAGGGTATAATTCATAAAAAAATTTTAATAAAAAGTATTTAATTATAAAAACAAATATATGCCAATTTCTGGTTTAGATGGTCGCGGATACGAATTTCTTATTTCAGAACTACTCATTTATCCAGTTAAATCACTGGGTGGAATTTCCCTGAAATCAGCTGTACTGACAGACAGAGGTTTTGAGCATGACAGAAGATTTATGCTGATCGATCCGGAAAACAGGTTTGTGACCCAGCGTGAATTCCCGGAACTGGTGTTTTTCAAGACTTCCATCGTTGGTAATCAACTTATTATAACAGACAAACGGGATGAATGTTCAGTTGCTGTTCCCTTAAATGTTGTTGAAGGGGAACAGACTGGTGTGCAGATATGGGATGATCATTGTCAGGCAATGCTTATTGACAGCCATATAGGTGATTGGTTCTCTGCAAGATTATCAAAGCAGGTTCGGTTAGTATACATGCACGATGATTCCAGCCGGAGGGTTGATCCTGCGTATGCTGGCAATGGCGAGCTCACCAGTTTTTCAGACGGTTACCCTTTGCTGATTACTGGAGAAGAATCACTCAAAGACTTGAATGACAAACTCGAGAATCCTGTTTCCATGGATCGGTTCAGGCCCAATATTGTATTTTCTGGAGGATATCCTTATGTTGAGGACACTTTCAAAGCTTTCCAGGCAGGTGATGTGCATTGGGAGGCTGTTAAACCCTGTGCACGCTGTATCATGACTACTACTGATCAGGAAACAGGCCAGAGGACTGCTGAGCCACTTAAAACACTGTCAAAGTATAGGAGTCACCATAACAAGATTTATTTTGGACAAAACTTACTGGCATCAAAAACCGGTGAAATTCGTATTGGAGATAAATTGATCGTTCTAAGTTCCAAACAGTCATTATTCAATCATTAACATTATGCTGAAGCGGTTATCATTTTTGGCAATCATTTTGATTAACTCTCTCCAAATTTATGCCGGGCAGTTTCCTGCTCAGGTAATCTTTAAGTCTGGTGAGGAAGGATACCAATGTTTCAGAATTCCTGCAATTATCTCAGCATCAGATGGTTCTTTGCTTGCTTTTGCTGAAGGCAGAAAGTTGAATTGTGGTGATGCAGGCAATATTGACCTTGTATTAAAAAAATCAACTGATGGTGGTAAAAGCTGGGGACCATTGCAGGTTGTTTGGGACGATGGCAATAATACCTGCGGTAATCCTGCTCCGGTTCTTGATTCGAAATCAGGGCATGTTGTGCTTTTGTCTACCTGGAATCTTGGCGAAGACCATGAACCACAAATTATTGATAAAAAAAGTAAAGACACAAGGCGGATTTTTCTTTTGCGTTCAGAAGATAGCGGAATGAACTGGTCTAAACCCCAAGAGATTACAAAGGATGTGAAGTTGCCAGAATGGACCTGGTATGCAACCGGTCCCTGCAACGGTATTCAGATTCAAGCTGGAAAATACAAGAACAGGCTCGTGATTCCGGCAGATCATATTGAAGCAGATTCGAAAAAATATTATTCTCATACAATCTATTCAGACGATGGCGGTTTGAACTGGCAACTTGGAGGTACCACACCCTCTGATCAGGTAAATGAATGCACTGTTGCAGAATTACCGGGAGGAAAATTATTGTTGAACATGCGCAATTACAATGGAGTACGCATCAGACAAACAGCAACAAGTATGGATGGCGGCATTACGTGGTCAGCACTCAAGGGCGATAGCATGCTGGTTGAACCTGTTTGTCAGGCGAGTATGATCTGGTCTGAGGCGAAGGGTAGGAAGCCTGTACTTGCATTTTCCAATCCCGCTTCCGCACGCAGCCGTACGGCCATGACCGTGAAACTGTCTTATGATGAGGGGAGAAGTTGGACAAAAAAACTGTTGTTGCATGATGGACCTGCAGCATATTCCAATCTGGTGACATTGCCCAATGGCAACCTGGCTTGTCTCTATGAATCAGGCATCAAAGGTGCTTATGAAAATATTGTTTTCAAGGAAATGCATTGGGTTGAATTCTCGCCACTTTCTCCCCTCGAATCAGATCCTGATTTTGTACTTGCACGCAACAACGCTGGACAGTCTGCCGATGGTTTCAGAAAGAGTGTTCAGTATGTGAAGGCCTGGGATAAACAGGCAGATCCAGTCACTGGACTGATTCCCCGCAACATCAGGGAATCAAACGATTTTTGGAACACATGGGATGCAGCTGCAGATAATTATCCTTACATGGTGCTTGTTTCTTCTATGCTTATGCCGGAGTTTTTCAAAGGTAAAGCAACGGAAATACTTAAGTCGGAAACAAGACTTACATCAAGAATCGGCAGACTGCCAGACAGTTATTCTTTTTCAAAAAAATCATTCCTGAATGATAAGATTGATACAGGACAAATCATTTTTGGTACGGCGGAATATATGAAAGACGGACTGATTCCACTTACGGAATGGCTAGGTGCAAGTATCTGGAGCAACCGCATGCTTGGTATGCTCGATGATCTTCCTCGCGTAGCCAAGATGGCCACGCAGTTATCTGGGAAATGGTATGGCAACAGTGCCACAGTGGAAGTAAATGGTGACCTCATGCAGGTACTGGCTCGGGTTTACTGGATGACAAAAGATATCCGGTATCTGAACTGGGCTGTTGAAATAGCAGATTATTACCTGAATGAGACCCAACTCCCTACAGTGGCTCTTGACCATTTGCGAATCAGGGATCACGGGTGTGAAATCATTTCAGGTTTATGCGAAGTGTACCTTGCCGCAGCCTATGTATTGCCAGAAAAGCGGAAGGCCTGGAAACCATTCATTCACAGTATGCTCGACAGGATTCTGGAGGTAGGTAGAAATCAGGATGGTTTGTTTTATGATGAAATCAACCCGGTTACCGGAGCTGTTACTGCACCCCGGATAGCAGATAATTTTGGCTATACATTCAATGCCTATTGGTTTATTGCAGCATTGGATTCGGTGCCGCGTTACAGGGAAGCCGTTTTAAAAGGCCTGGCTGCATTGTATCCCAAATACCGGAATCACAACTGGGAAAACGGCAGTGCAGATGGTTATGCAGATGCGATTGAAGGAGCACTCAATTTATATAACCGCGAGCCTATGCCTGCTGTGCGCGACTGGCTTGACAGTGAAATTAAAATCATGTGGAACATGCAGCAACCTGATGGAATGGTAGAGGGTTGGCATGGGGATGGCAATTTTGCCAGAACGAGCATGATGTACAGTCTGTGGAAAACGCAGGGAGTGACTGCTCTGAACTGGAGAGATGATATTCAACTCGGTGCAGTAAAATCTTCAAACGGCATCAAGGTTTATCTTAAATCAGTTGAAGCATGGACCGGTGGTTTGAAATTTGATTTGCAGAGACACAGGTTCCAAATGGGCATGCCTGTTGATTATCCCCGTATCAATCAGTTTCCCGAATGGTTCACATCTGATGCTACAACACAATACAGGGTTCAGATTTTCAAAGAAGTATATGATAAAAACAGGAAGGATTATGCTGTCAGCAAAAAAAGTGGTGAATCCAAAACCTATTCAGGTAAAGCTTTACAAGATGGCATCCCTGTTTCCCTGAAAAAAGGAGAAGCATTTTGGATGTATATAATGCCTGAAGGTAAATAAGAGGGGTGCACCATGCAGTGCAACCCCTTGCTATGCTACTAAAAGGCCTGTTGGAAATCTGCTTTGATATCTTCTATGTGTTCAATTCCAACACTCACGCGAATCTGGTTGGGTAAAACGCCACTTGCAACCTGCTCTACTTCACTCAGCTGCTCATGTGTAGTTGAGGCAGGATGGATGACTAGTGTTTTGGCATCACCCACATTGGCAAGGTGCGAAGCAAGTTTGAGGTTTTCAATGAATTTAGCAGCCCTTTCCTTACCACCTTTGATACCAAACTGAAGAACACCACCGAAACCATTGGTAAGATAAGTTTTAGCAAGCGAGTGATAAGAATTTGATTCCAGTCCGGGATACAAAACATATTCCACTTCATCATGCTGTTCCAGCCATTGTGCCAGTGCCAATGCATTTTCACCATGCCTTTGTGCTCTGAGAGAAAGGGTTTCAATACCTTGCAGCAGTAGGAATGAATTGAAAGGGGATTGCGAAGTGCCAAAGTCGCGGAGTCCCTCAACCCTTGCGCGGATGATGAAGGCAATGTTAGGAAGTCCAAGTGGATTGCCTGTACCGAAAACATCCCAGAATTTTAAACCGTGATATCCCTCTGATGGTTCAGTGAATTGCGGAAATTTCCCATTCCCCCAGTTGAAATTACCACCATCAACAATAACACCACCGATTGATGTGCCATGTCCGCCAATCCATTTGGTTGCAGATTCCACAACAATATTGGCTCCATGTTCCAGTGGTTTAAAAAAGTAGCCGCCGGCTCCAAAAGTATTGTCTACAATAAGCGGTATTTCATGCTTTTGCGCCAATTCTGCGAATTTTTTGAAGTCGGGTATATTGAGCTTGGGGTTCCCAATGGTTTCCAGGTAGATTGCTTTGGTATTTTGGTCGATCAGGGGTTCAAATGTTTCAACCTTATCTCCATCCGCAAAGCGTGCTTCAATGCCCAGTCTTTTGAAGGCCACTTTGAACTGGTTATAGGTTCCTCCATACAGGTAAGATGTAGATACAAAATTATCTCCTGCCTGCAGGATATTAGACAATGCGAGGAACTGTGCCGCTTGTCCGCTTCCTGTTGCCAAAGCCGCAACCCCTCCTTCAAGTGCAGCAATACGTTGTTCAAATACATCCGTAGTGGGGTTCATGATGCGGGTATAGATATTGCCAAATTCACGCAGTCCGAATAGGTTTGCTGCATGATCAGCATTATTGAATCCGTATGAGGTAGTTTGGTAAATGGGAACAGCCCTGGATTTTGTAGTTGGGTCAATTTGCTGTCCCGCATGCAGTTGTAAGGTTTCAAAACGATGTGTGCTCATAAATATACCTGGTTGATGTTGAAATAATGGGACAATATTAGTGACAAAAAATAAGTCTACAAAAAAGATAGACATATAATTTTGCCGCTCATCAATTTTCGAATAATTGAATTTGTTCTTTACCTATATTTATATCGATTTTATTGATACATCGATATAAATAGTACAATGGATAACAAGGATGAGAGGCTGTGGAGAACAGCTAAAAAAAGAGCTGATTTTAAAAAGAGTGTATTTTCCTACATGGTTGTTGTCCCTTTTTTATGGGGAATATGGTGGATTACAATGGGGCGTTATGCAGGCTTCAATGTTTCTACATGGCCGGTGTATGTAACACTGGGTTGGGGTCTCGGACTGGCTTTTCAGTTTTACAATGCCTATGGTGCAGGTTCACAGGATATGGTAGAAAAAGAATATGAGAAGCTCAAAAGGGAACAAGGAAATTAGTTGATTGCTTATTCATAAGCCACTTAATCGTTTTCGTTATTTCACACTTTATTTTTTCGCAGCCGTTCCTTAATTGCTTAATTTACAAATCTAAACAGCTTGCAATGAAAAATAAGCAATCAAACTCAGGTAGAAGAAAGTTTTTGGCTGATGCCGCAAAACTGGCAACTGGATCGATGATTTTTTCCGGTATGCCAACAATCGTACCGGCATCCGTTTTCGGTAAAAATGCGCCCAGTAACATGATTAATGTGGCATCTATTGGATGTGGCCGTATTTCGGTTTCACACGATATGTCTGAAATCGCCAAATATGCGGGAGCCAGGATTATGGCGGTATGTGATTTGGATAGGAAACGTGCAGACATGGGTCCGGAGAATGTACGAAGGAACTACGTCAGGGCTGCAGAAAAAAATGGCGGACTTAAAGGTGATTGGGATATTAAAGTGTATTATGATTACAAGGAGATGCTCCAGAATAAGGACATCGACGCTGTACATATCAGTTTGCCAGATCACCAACATGCCATTGTTGGTGTGCATGCTGTAAACGCGGGGAAAGATGTGTATTTGCAAAAACCAGCTTCACTTACAGTAGAAGAAGGAAGAATCCTCGCCAATGCCGTGAAAAAAACAGGCAGAATTCTCCAAATGGGTAGTCAGCAGCGTTCCATCGACCCATGGCCTCAGTTCAAGAGGGCTTGTGAGTTAGTAAGAAATGGCCGTATTGGTCAACTCCATACCATTGAGGTAGGACTACCCGGCGATCCTGGAGGTGGCAGTACTGTTGAGATGCCAGTTCCCTCAACATTGAATTATGATGCCTGGTTAGGTGCAACACCTGAGGTATATTATACTGAAGACAGGGTACATTCCCAGGATGCTTCCTGGCGTGGTATCAACAGTCGTCCGGGTTGGCTGCGTCATGAGCAATTCGGCGCCGGCATGATAACGGGATGGGGGGCACATCATATTGATACAGCCCATTGGGGTATGGGACTTGACCACAGTGGTCCAATTGAAATCTGGGGAAAGGCCAGCTTCCCGCAAGATGATAAAGCTTACAAAGGTTTGTGGAATGTGCATGGTATATTTCGCACAGAAGCCCTGTATGAAAATGGTGTGAAAATGATTGTTTCTAATGAGTTAACCAATGGTGTAAAATTCATTGGATCAGAAGGCTGGATTTGGGTAACCCGGGGTAACTACCGTGTCACAGATACAGATCCGGTTGCAGACAACAATGGGGTAAAACCACTGGATGCCAGCAATCCCAAAATCCTGCAATCAGTCATTGGCAAAAACGAAATTCACCTCTACGAAAGTTCAGAGCAACATGCCAACTGGTTGGATTGCGTCAAGTCGCGCAAGGAACCGGTTGCACCGATTGAAACCGGTCACCGTTCTTGTTCTGCTTGCCTCTTGCACCAGATTGCCATGAAGGTGAACAGGAAAATCTATTGGGATCCAAAGAAGGAACAATTCAAAAATGACGACAAGGAAGCTACCGCAATGCTTTCACGTCCGCGTCGCAAGAAATATGATTTTTAAAAAAGGATTATATTCAATATCAATGGGGATTTTTATAATCCCCATTTTTTTGCGCATAAATTCATTGATTCAATAACTTTGATTTCTTAAAAAAATATCATGGCAGATCAAAAGCTTCGGATACTGGTAGTGGGTTGTGGCAATATGGGCGCCTCTCATGCCATGGCTTACGCGCACATGGATGGTGTTGAAATATGTGGCATTGTGTCTACCGGAAAAAGCAAAGAAGTTTTGAATGAGAAGCTTGGCGGGGGATATCTATTGTTCAGTGATTATCAGCAAGCGCTTCAGGATACAAATCCGGATGCTGTTTGCATTTCAACATATCCGGATACACATGAGTCTTTTGCCATAATGGCTTTTGACAAGGGTTGCCATGTGTTCATGGAAAAGCCAATAGCAGATTCAGTTGCAGGGGCTGAAAGGGTTGCAGCAGCAGCTCACCGTTCCGGAAAGAAACTGGTTGTTGGCTATATCCTTCGTCATCATCCTTCCTGGATCAAATTCATCAACATCTCACAGCAACTGGGAAAGCCCCTGGTAATGCGGATGAACCTAAATCAGCAAAGCCATGGTTACATGTGGGATGTTCACCGCAACCTGATGAAAAGCCTTAGTCCCATTGTGGATTGCGGAGTTCACTACATTGATGTCATGTGTCAGATGGTGCGTTCAAAGCCTGTTCAGGTCAATGCGATAGGTGCCAGACTTACTGAAGATATTCCTGCTGGAAATTACAACTATGGTCAGTTGCAAATTCGTTTTGAGGATGGTTCTGTGGGTTGGTATGAGGCAGGGTGGGGACCGATGATGAGTGAAACGGCTTTTTTTGTCAAGGATGTTATTGGTCCGAAAGGTTGCGTTTCAATTGTAGCAAAAGAAGCGGGCGGGGCAGGTAAATCTGATTCCGTTGATGCGCACACGAAAACAGAGTCACTCCGCTGGCACCATGCTGCCATCGATGTTAAGAATGAATTTACGAAGCCAGACGAATGGATTGACCTCACAGATGAACCCGATCACCAGGAACTCTGTAACAGGGAGCAGGCTTATTTCCTGAAAGCCATTACCGAAAATATTGACCTCACAGACCATGTTGAAGATGCTGTCAACTCCCTTCGCATTGCATTTGCTTGTGATGAAAGCGTCAGAACGGGAAATCCTGTAATGCTTTAACCAACACTTTTATTTCAGTGGAATCTTTTTCAATACCGGGTGGTGTTTAGCTTTAAATCCCGGTAGTTTACATTGGCTTAACATTTTGCTAAAGTTAAGTTCATTTCAACAGCATGTTGCCATAACACGCAGGTAATACTTTTGTCCCGCCTTTCTCATGAACAGTGGTGGGGTCGCCATGTCTATGGTGACCCCTTTTTAACCATCTTCAAAGAAGCCATATGGACAAACAAAAAGCGATTGCAATTGTATCAGAAATTTTCGAGTTATATACCCGTTATGGGTCCAGTGATTATATAGGTGAACCGGTTTCACAACTGGAACACATGTGTCAGGCTGCACAGATGGCTGCTTCTGAAGGTGCAGATGATGAAATGGTACTCGCTGCTTTTTTCCATGATATTGGTCATCTCTGTGAATTCATCATGCCGCTTGAAAAAATGGATGGAATCGGTATTGTTGACCATGAGTCAATTGGCGAAAATTACCTGCTGACCCATGGCTTCTCTGCGAGAATTGGCAGGCTGGTTCAGGGTCATGTGCCTGCGAAACGTTACCTCACATTCAAATATCCAGAATATTACCAGAGATTGTCGCAGGCAAGCAAAGAAACGCTGACGATTCAGGGAGGTGTTATGCAGGCGGATGAAGCTGCTGCATTTGAGGCAGATCCCCTGTTTGATAATTATATAAAAATGAGGGAATGGGATGATCGCGCAAAGCTTGTAAACACACCCGTTCCGGATTTGAATTTTTTAAAAGAGATGGCCGTTCAGCATCTCATGAATCAAAATTAAAGGTATGCAGAAAGCATTTCAGCTAGCAGTATTTGATATAGCAGGAACCACGGTGAAAGACAGGGACTATGTAGCCATTGCCTTTATTGAGGCATTTCAGCACTATGGAATAGATCTTCAGGTTAAAGAGATTTCTCCGTTGATGGGGTTTAAAAAAACTGAGGCCATTGAAAAGGTTTTATTTGAAAAAAAGGTTGTGTACTCGCTCAATATGATTGAAGATATACACAATCATTTCGTCAATGCCATGGTTTCATTTTACACCAATGCTCATGAAGTGGAACCCTTACCAGGGGCTGAAGAGATTTTCAGTTTCCTTCATGAGAAAGGAATACATGTGGCGCTCAATTCAGGATTTCCAAAAGTTGTTGTTGATGCAATTGTGGACCGTTTGGGATGGATGGAAAAAGGATTGATAGATGGATACATAGCCAGTGATGAAGTTGAAATGGGTAGGCCTTATCCAATTATGATTCATCAGCTCATGAAACAGTTTGGTGTAGAAACACCTGCTGCTGTAATGAAAATCGGTGATACCATGGTAGACATCCAGGAAGGTAGAATGGCAGCATGTGGATTGGTGCTGGCTGTTACAACGGGTGCTTATACCAGGTCACAACTGGCTGAATATACACCAGATCATATTCTCGACTCACTTGATGAAATCAGACAATTCTGCTGATGGGTAAATCGGCCACATATTTTTCTTTTGACAGCGGAAAGCATTTTTTTGAAAGCCATACGCTTGAAATACCAGCTCTAAAGCAGGGGGAGATACTTGTAAAAATTTTATTTACAACAATTTGCAGGAGTGACCTCAATACCTTTCTTGGCAAACGGAAAGAAAAAAATCCTACCATCTTGGGTCATGAAGCTGTTGGTATTGTTGTTGATCTGGCTGTATCAGACGGTTTGGTTGACTTGAAGGGAAATGTGTTGAAGCCTGGTGACCGAATAACCTGGGCCATTTATGCAAGCGACCCGCTAGATCCGCTCTCTGTTAAGGGAATACCCCAGAAAGCTCGTGGTTTATTCAAATATGGGCATGAGCAGATCAGTGATGATAATCAGTTACATGGTGGTCTCTCAACGCATATCATTCTTCGGAAAAATACACCTGTAGTTCTGCTCTCTGAGTCACTTTCTCTTTATTCCGCAGCACTGATCAATTGTGCAGTGGCAACAGTAGCGGGGGCCATAAGGCTTTGTGGTTCTGTTGAAAATAAAATTGTTGTGATCAATGGTGCAGGCATGCTTGGATTGGTTGCCTGTGCAATGGCTAAATCTGGAAAAGCAACCAGTGTAATCGCTATTGATCATGATAAGGATAGATTGGAGCGGGCTGAATCATTTGGTGCATCCATGCAATGGTTACCTGATGATGAGACCGGTAATTATATTTCTCTGGAAACTGGTCAGTCCGTCAATATCTCCGCAGATATCGTTATAGATTTTACCGGTAACCCAGCAGCTATGGCTAATTCACTTGCACTCCTTGGTATTGGAGGTATTGCGGTTTGGGTTGGTGCTACTTATCCACAACCAGCTGTTCAACTGAATGCAGAAAAACTAGTCCGGAATTTATGGACAATCCGTGGATTACATAATTACAATCAGAATGATTTATTATCTGCTGTGGAATTCATGGAAAGCTATGATGGTATATGCCATTTTGATGAACTGATTAACCGAGACTGTTCAATAGCCAATATAACTGAAGGATTTTCTCAGGCTGTTTCCCAGAATCACTTTCGTATTGGATTTGAATTTAATCAATAATATGATAAAACTGGTTGTATTTGATCTTTCGGGCACTACAGTAAGTGATGACAATGCAGTTGCAAAATGTCTCTTCAGGGCAGCCAAACAATATGGACTTGGCGCTACGCTGGAAGATTTTGAAAAAACGATTGGGACTAATAAAATTCATTTATATGAGTTTTTGCTGGCTCGGGAATCCGGTATCGTAACTGATTTTGCACAACTTGAATCAAAGCGGTTCCCGCAATTCCATAACCATGCATTGGAAATTTTTGACGAATATTCCCTGCATATGGTGGCCTTTTACCGCAATGAAGTCAAGCCAATGGAAGGAGCTGAAGACGTGTTTAAATGGTGTCAGGATAATCAGATCAGGGTTGCAACAGATACTGGTTTTCACAGAGATGTTAGCAATGCGATTATGGACGGATTGAAATGGAAGGATAGGGGCCTTATAGATATACATCTCGATGTTGAGGATACGAACGGGATAGGCAGGCCTGCTCCTTATCTGATTCAGAAAGCCATGTACATGCTGGGTATAACCAGTGTGCACGAAGTTGTGAAAATTGGAGATACTCCTGCAGATCTCCTTTCAGGTTACAATGCGGGATGTAAAGGCAATATTGGTGTTTTGAGTGGCGCAAATGATCTTGAGACGCTTAAACGCTTTCCTCATACACATATCATTGACGATGTCAGGCAGTTGCCCGAACTGATTACTCAAGAATTTAACCAGTAGTGATGCATCAGAGTGCAAGTGTCTCAGGCTATTCATACCGTCAGAATGCATCCTTTGTTATCAAAGCGGCTGTCGCTGCTTTCATTACATACTTGAGTATGTATGCCTTCAGGAAACCCTTTACAGCAGCTACCTATGATGGTTTATACCTCTGGGGAATGCAATATAAATTATGGCTTGTATTGGCTCAGCTCATTGGGTATACATGCTCAAAATTTCTGGGGATACGATTTATTGCTGAACTCACAGAACAAAACAGGATAGCTGTATTAACGGGACTCATGTCTTTCGCACTCCTTACATTATTACTGTTCGGTATGGTACCCTTCCCTTACAACTTACCGGTTATGTTTCTGAATGGCTTGCCATTAGGTATGATCTGGGGTGTTGTATTTTCATTTCTGGAGGGTAGAAGAACAACGGAGTTGCTGGGAGCTGTGATGGCTTCAAGCTTTATCATTTCTTCAGGTATTGTAAAATCATCGGGAAGCTGGTTGTTAAACAATTTGCAGATTTCTGAAATGTGGATGCCGTTTGTGACCGCATTATGTTTTATCCCTTTATTGATTTTGGGCATTCTTCTTCTGAAAAATCTTGCAGCACCTGATCAGGATGATATCGCGAACAGAACAGCTAGACTGCCGATGAATAAAGCAGAACGATCTTTGTTTTTAAAGCGGTTTGCTCCTGGTATTGTAATGACAGTATCCCTTTATGTTGCATTGACGGTATTCAGAGACCTTAGAGATAATTTTGCTGTGGAGTTCTGGCAGGCCATTGGTTTTGGAGATAGTCCGGCCTTATTTACTTTTTCAGAACTTCCTACAGCAATTGCTGTTTTACTGATTATTTCCCTCATGATTATTATCAGGGACAATAAACCTGCTTTTTTCAGCACCCTAATTATTTCTGCATGTGCTGGTCTTTGTCTTATTGTTGTTTCTCAATTATTCAGTAATGACATGATTGCTGGTGTTACCTGGATGATACTTGCAGGAGCATTGATGTATTTACCCTACATGGCCTATCATACTATATTTTTTGAACGGTGGTTAGCCTATTTCAAATACAAGGGTAATGCAGGATTCCTGATGTACATGGCAGATACAGCCGGTTACCTGGGTAGTACAATTGTCCTCATTGTCAAAAGCTTTGCAACACCGCATATAAGCTGGCTAGATTTTTTTATTTTTTCCGCTACGCTATCCGGTTTTTTGATATTGATTTTATCCGTTTTCGCATTTTTTTATTTTAAAAGACAGGCTGTACATAACTAACGAAACATCACCAATAAATATGTTGAAAAAAAAGTATGATGCAATTGTTGTCGGCGCTGGAATAGTAGGTCTTGCTATGTCAAGGGCATTGGCCAAACGAGGCAAATCTGTATTGGTTCTTGAAAGGAGTGAATTTGCGGTGGGTGCTTCCATCCGGAATTTCGGCATGGTTTGGCCAATCGGCCAGCCTGAAGGGGATCTCTATGAACGGGCACTCTTGTCGAGAAGAATCTGGCAGGACATATGCCGGGATTCGTCTATCTGGCATGAAGAAGCGGGTTCTCTGCATCTCGCCTACAGTGAGTTGGAAATGGAAGTTATCAATGCATTTTACGGGCAGGTCAAATCAACAAGGCCATATAGCCTGCTTGATGCTACTGAGGCTTGCAAGATGTCATCTTCTATTGTTTCACACAATTTGGTTGGTGGTCTGTACAGTCCAGAAGAAATGATTGTTGATTCACCCAAGGCGATCAAACAGTTGCCTGCTTATTTGCACGAACGCTTGGGGGTTGAGTTTCTCTGGAAGAAACCAGTTCACGCTGTTGAAACAGGTTTGGTCTATTCAGGTGCTGACCGATATGAAGCAGATGAGATTTTTGTTTGTAGCGGACCGGATTTTGAATCACTTTTTCCTGACCTGTTTGCCAAGGCTCCTATAACCAGGTGCAAGTTGCAGATGATGCGTTTTGCTGCACAGCCTGATGCGTGGAGGATTGGGCCATCTCTGTGTGGCGGGCTCTCGCTTTTGCATTACAAGGGATTCCAGGCTGCAGGTAATATCCTGGACCAGCTGCATGCAAGTTTTGAACAAGCCAATCCCGATTTTTTCAAATGGGGAATCCATGTGATGGTTTCACAAAACGAGATTGGCGAATTAATTATTGGCGACTCCCACGAATATGGTCATACCCATGATCCATTTGAGCGTTCTGAAATCAATGAGTTGATATTGAATTATTTGTCATCATTTGCCAAGTTTGACAAGGAAAAAATTGCAGCTACATGGAATGGTATTTATCCCAAAATGACAGACGGACGAACCGAGTTTATTCATTCACCTCAGCCAGGAGTTACTGTTGTAAATGGACTAGGTGGGGCGGGGATGACACTCTCATTTGGATTGTGTGAACAATTGGTAGGTGGACAGTATAAACACACTGAAAATTTTATAAATCTTTAATTCATGCAACGCATTATCAATGAGTCAGGTCAACAGATTGCTTACATCAGGAATAACATTATTTTCAATAATGAGAATGATGCAGTGGTAGGAATTAAAATAGGGGACTGTTGTTTTGGCAGGAAACCGCTAGTTATTGGAAAAATCATACAAGGTAAGGTTTACCTGCTCAATGGTGAAATCACAGGTATCTGTCAGAGTTACACAGTTCCAAATGAGAAATTTGCATCCAGGGAGCAATTGATTGATGCCTGGGGAATTCTATCCAGCATTTCAGACCATACATGTCCTTGGATTATTACCACTGAGCAGTGGTCTGGCATTCCATTCCTGGACCACCTGAAGTAATTCACCCCTGTTGCCGAATGCCATACTTGCAGTAATTTGCATTATGGCCAAAAGCAGATATTACTACATCAGAAGATCCCATCGATACCTGGGCGTATAGTTGGGTGTGCAGTTCCTTTTATGGACAATTGGTGGGCTCTATTTCAGCTGGAGTAACATGGATGAAATCCACGGTGATTTCCAGAAAAAGAAGTTGCCATTGCTGCAATCCAATCTGAACATGGTGTCCCCCAGTATTGTGCTGGATTCCATCAGACAAATCCATTCAGTTGATTCATTGGTTTCCATTCAGCTGATTGATATTTTGGGTGAACCCCACTATCAGATCCGATGTGTTTCAGCATTCCATGATACTATTACACATACCCACGGTAAAGGCCTCATGAATCACCTTGCCCACGCCGTAACGGGTAAACTGAGGCAACCGCTGACCAAAGCGGAGTCAATTGCTGTGGCATCAAGGCATTTCAATGGCAACCCCGAAGTTATCAAAACGGAGTACCTCACTTCCACCAATAGTCATCACGAGTATAGGGAACAACCTCTGCCGGCATATGCCGTAACCTTCAGTCATCCATCCCGCACAACGGTATATGTATCCACTGAGTTGGGCACTGTCCAAAAATTCAGAAATGATAAATGGCGTGTATTCGATTTCCTGTGGATGCTCCATACCATGGACT
>JBDLTO010000299.1:0-3147 GCA_039805815.1 Bacteroidota bacterium
GCTTCCAGTCCGATCCGAATTTCATCAGGCCGGTGAGAATGCCCCACTACCTTCAGTTTGTGTTTATGTGCTTCATCTACAACTGCCATTACTTCTTCTCTTGTCATTCCATCCTGATCAATCAGCTTGATACAATCCACACCTGCCTTTGCAAGGGTTTGTACTTTTTCCCGTGCATCTTTTTCGCCATAAATTCCCCAGCGGAACTGCTCTGTACCCGGATAGGGCCTGTGTTGCAGAAATGGTCCGCTTACATACATGGTAGGGCCAGGTAATTCCCCTTTGTTGATGGCGTCTCTAACCCAAAGGCTTTCCTCCAGTGGTCCGCCAAGGTCGCGGGCACTGGTTACTCCCGCCATCAGCAGCTGATGGGCGGAAGCAGGCATGATGATGTTTTTAAATAAAGGGGGATATTTTTTATCCCAGTAAGGATAATCAGAATGACCGTTGATCATCATATGCACATGCATGTCCCAAAGGCCCGGCATCACCGTCATACCTTCAGTAGAGATAATCTGAGTGCCTTTTGGAATCGCTAATTCTCCAACACGACCAACTTTTTCAATGGTTTCGCCATTGATCAGGATTACACTGTTCAAGATTGGTTTGCCACCGAAACCATCCACCAGTGTTCCGCCAACCAATGCTTTGCGTTGAGCTTGTGGTAGCAGAAATGCCATCAGCATCAGAGATAACAAGCATGTTTTTTTCATTTTTTTGTCCTGATTTTATGAGATTTGAAGGTAACCTATTTTCAGCTAAAAATCAGTTGACACGGGTAAGTAAACGTTTTCGCTTCACGGGAACGATTTCGTAAAAAGATGTTGCTCAAAACCAACGGGCATATTGGTTTTTGTATATTTGGCAATCATTAACACCACAATCATGGAAATTCGCTTTGCAATTGGAAAAAATGAAACAAAACATCTGGATACAGATGGTCTGCGTGAGAATTTCCTTGTTCAGGATTTATTTTTACCCGGGCAGTTAAAACTTGTTTATTCCCACCACGACAGGGTCATAATTGGAGGTGTGATGCCAGCTGCAGATCAGGTTGCATTACCAAACCCTGCTGAATTGCGTGCTGGTTATTTTTTGGAAAGAAGGGAGTTGGGCATCATTAACCTGGGCGGAATCGGATCAATTTCAGCGGACGGTGTTGAATATTCACTTGATAAGTTGGAATGCTTGTACCTGGGAAAAGGGGTAAAAGAAGTTTCCTTTAAATCAACTGACGCTCAGCATCCTGCCAAATTTTATATCCTTTCAGCACCAGCTCACCAGTCTTACCCCACTTCAAAATTCACCCGTGAAGATGCTTCTCCGGTGGCTCTTGGAGATGCTTCCACATCGAATAAACGTACCGTTTATAAGTACATTCACAATGATGGCATCAGAAGTTGTCAGCTTGTGATGGGACTAACAGTGCTTGAACCAGGAAGTGTCTGGAATTCTGTTCCACCCCATACACATACAAGAAGGATGGAAGTTTACCTGTATTTCGACCTGGATGCCGCACACAGGTTATTTCACTTCATGGGCGAGCCACAGGAAACAAGGCATATCGTTATGGCCAGTGATGAAGCCGTTATTTCTCCGCCATGGAGTATGCATTTCGGATGTGGAACATCTAATTATGCATTTGTTTGGGGAATGGCAGGAGAGAACCTCGACTATACCGATATGGATCCGGCCCCTATTCCAACTTTGAAATAAAATCAGCAACCCAAAACTTTAAAATACCTCAACATGTCAAAAAAAGTTGTAACCCTTGGAGAAATCATGCTCCGTTTGTCTACGCCAGATTACAAGCGTTTCGTTCAGGCAGATACTTTCGATATTACCTATGGTGGTGGTGAAGCCAATGTGGCTGCAGCACTTTGTAATTATGGTTTAAACGGAACTTTCGTTTCCAAGGTTCCCAATAATCCAATCGGACAATCTGCTATAAACCATTTGCGCAGGTATGGTGTGGATACACAATTTGTTGCCCGTGGTGGCGACAGGCTTGGTATCTATTTCCTCGAAACTGGTGCTTCCATGCGTGCTTCTCAGGTGGTATATGACAGGGCCGGTGCTTCCATTGCTGAAGTGGATGCGTCTGAATTTGATTGGGACAAGATATTGGATGGCGCTGCTTGGTTCCATACAACTGGGATAACGCCAGCATTGAGTGATAAGGCTGCCGCCCTAGCAGAAGCCGCTTTGAAGGCTGCCCGTGCCAAAGGTATCACCACGAGTATTGACCTGAATTACCGCAAAAAATTATGGAGCAAGGAAAAGGCTCGTCAGGTGATGACCAATCTTTGTCAGTATGTGGATGTATGTATCGGTAATGAAGAAGATGCAGATACCACACTTGGTTTCAAGGCAAAGGATACGGATGTTACCAAGGGAGAACTGGACCTTGATGGTTTCAAGGATGTTTTCAAGCAGATGAAGGAGAAATTCGGATTCAAATATATTGCTTCATCCCTGCGCGAAAGCCACAGTGCAAGCGACAACGGATGGAGTGCGCTTGTATATGATGGCAGTGAATTTTACCACACCAAGAAGTACAATGTAAGGATAGTAGACAGGGTGGGAAGCGGAGACAGCTTTGCAAGCGGATTGATTTACGGATTGGTTACAGGTATGACCATGCCTGATGCTGCTGAGTTTGGTGTTGCTGCGAGTGCTTTGAAACACACTATTCCCGGCGATCTGAACCACGCTACATTGGGTGAAGTGAAAGACCTGGTGAAAGGTGATGGCAGTGGTCGTGTTCAACGTTAATTTTATTGACAGTTTAAACTGAAAAAATGATTATTGACAACTTGCTTCAAGCATCCAAATATGCTGCCGTGCATCCACTGTTTGCAACTGCATTCGATTACATCAGCAAAACTGATTTGGCTGCAATTGAGGTTGGCAAATACGATATTGCAGAAGGATTGAAAGCTATTGTTTCAGATAAAAAAGGCATGACTCAGGCAGAGTCCTGTGCCAAATTTGAGTGTCACAATGCACACATCGATATCCAGATCTGTATAAGCGGAAATGAAACATTGGGGTGGAAGCCTCGTTCATCATGTAAAAATGAGCGAGAGCCATATAATGCCGAAAAGGACGTTATGTTTTATACAGATGCACCAGACATGTTTTTTC
>JBDLTO010000300.1:0-3338 GCA_039805815.1 Bacteroidota bacterium
AAAATATTACAATTTCAATACAAATCCAGATCTTACACAATACCGGTTATGGTAAATCAGGAATTGAGAAATTATTTTACAAACTACCCTGTCACCAGTTATGAATCTCAATTCAATATTCCTATTAATGACATTACAGGCACATCACTGATAAATAACCTCAAGGTTAAACTTAAAAATTTGCCTGTCAAAAAGGGGGTAGAATTACTGATGAATTTTACAAGAACTGCATTTGATTTTGCCAATGATACAGAAGTATTTGGGAGGGAAAAGAGGTTGAGTCCTGAAGAAACACTTTTATATGAAAAAAGTGACTGCGAAGATCGGGCAGCACTTTTCTACTACCTCGTAAAGGAAATTTATAACCTACCAATGATTGTATTGAGTTATCCAGATCATGTAAATGTTGGCGTAGAGCTAGACGGTAAAGGCTATACAATAAACTACGATAATAAATCATTCACGGTATGTGAGCCTACCCCACAGAAGAAAAATCTTCCATTAGGCAAAATTCAAACTGCCAGAAAAAAGAATCACTACGAGATAGCTTATGCCTACAATCCAGTAAGCCATAACCAGCATTAAATGAAAGGGGGCGCATTAACAATGTGCCCCCTTTCATTTATACAAATCTCTGTTTAAATCAATAAGCTTTGTTCTGAGGATCCCAGTTGGTCCATCCAGTTGTCCAGTTACTGGTTCCCATAGCACCACGGAAAGTTCCTGTAGCAAAATAAGAGTTCATCCCTGTAAAGCTAGCACCAGTTAAAGCAGGTGAGCCTGTTTTTGGAAGAAAATTCGGGGCTGTGCTGTAGTAAGGTGCAGTAAGCTGTGCATCATCAGCATTGGCAAGGGTTATGCCTCCCTCAGATTCAGCTTTAGCCTGAATTGCAGCTGCAGTTATCACAGCAATTGCAGAAGCGTCACCACGGTAGAAAGCTCCTGCAGTATTTGTATGAACAAGGTTGTTCCTGAACTCAGATGTACCGGCAACATAAGCATCAGCTGTAGCCTTAGACTCCATAGAAAAACCAGCTTTTGCCCAACCAATCATGATTGAATTGCGCAATACAAATTGTGTTGCCCTTCTCCAACGGTTGCCAAAGTTGTGGTTGGCTGCAGTTCCGGTGGCGTTATTTGGACCAACAAAGGTAAAGTTGCTCAGCTGGGGTCTTGTAACTGGTGTTGCTGCAGATCCGGATCCGTCATTGTCGCACTCAATACCATTGCCTGCATCACCACCATCAACAAAATCAGGCTTGCGACAAGCGATAGCATACTGGATTTTACCCTGGTAGCCGAAATCAAAATCGAAATCATCATCAGCAGTAGCAAAAGCAATGAGGTTTTTACAGTTAACAGTACCACCGAAAAATTCATAGGCATCATCATTACCAAATGAAACCTGTACATTTTCGATTATAGTACCTGAACCAACACCACCAAGTGTTAAACCATTGATTTCAGAGCCTGGTTCAGCTGCAATACCGGCAAACTCTATACGTACAAAACGTAGAATTCCACTTTCGTCATTGGGCTCAGTGCCTCCATATTTACGACCAACACCACCTTCTATAATAGGTGCTGGATCGAGTGGACGATTGGTAGGTGCCTTGCCCAACAGGATTATGCCTCCCCAATCACCAGGTGTACGCTGACCAATTGCCTTTCCAGAAGTGAAGACAATGGGGTCATTTGCCCTGCCATCTGCAATCAATTTGGCACCACGCTCGATAATCAGTGCACCTTTTTCTGTAATATCACTTACAATAACGCTTCCTGGGGCAATGGTGAGGATATTGCCATCAGTTACATATACATATCCTTTGAGCGTATACTTACCTTTGGGCAGGTAATAACTCTTGTTAAGAATTCCTTGAATAATTCCTCCATTAGTAGCTGGGTCCTGAGGATCTGAAGCGTTAGAACCACCTGATGTAGTGTTGTTGATGGTTTCTTCGAAATTTACTTTAATACAGGAGCTTACTGTGATTGCCGCGATGGCGATAACTCCTAAAAGCATTTTTTTCATAAACTGTTTTTTATCTTTTTTCTTGTAGTGATGCCTATTTTTTACGTGCAATATTGAAATCGTAAGTAAATCCAATAGAAATTGTAGATCCCTGTTTGTAAGAACTGAACATTCTGTCTACACCTTCAGTAAAACTTGTTTTTGAATCAACGTTTTCATAGAAATAGAATGCATTGTTGAGGATATCCGCAAAATTGATTTTAACCTCCCCTTTTCCATCAAGAACTTTATGGGCAAGCTGAAAATCTAACTGATTTCTTGGACGCTCATACACGTTTGGAAATTCATCATTTCCAACCAGAGTAAGCCTTTCACCAACCCTGTTATACAATACCGAAGCATTGAATAAATTGCTATTGAATTGTAAACCCGCGTTAACTAGATATGGTGACTGTCCCTGAAGTGGACGATCAGCTTTAACCTCTTTGTTAGCAGCGCTCAGGTCATTGAAAACAACTTCTGAATTCAAATAAGTATAGTTACCGAAGAAACTAAAATTCTTTAAAGAAGGCGAGATAAATTCGAGTGATTTACGAATCTCTAATTCTAATCCAACTGTTCTTGCGCTTACTGCATTCTGGTAAAAATACCTTCTAGCATCTGCATTACTCGAAGGGTCGAGTCTGAATTCAATAGGATCGGTAAAGTCTTTTATAAATGCACCTAAACTGATTGACTCTCCAGCCTTAGGGTATAATTCGTAACGAACATCGTAGTTCAAAATTGAACTTCTACGTAGAGAAGTGTCTCCCTTCACGCCGTAATTCATTTCATAATCAAAGAAAGCAAACTCAGCAATTTCCCTGAACTCAGGCCTTGCAACTGTTCTGCTTGCAGCCAAACGCAGGTTTTGTTTGTCGCCAATATTGATGATTATATTTCCTGAAGGAAGGTAATCCCACTTTTCTGTGAGTTTTGCGGCACGCTCACCTGTTTGGGTTTTGGAAGTGAGTAACTGTTGAAAATTCTCTGCCCTCAGACCCCAGATAAACCGGAATGCACCAAACTTGTTGTCAAACATACCATATGCTGCATTGAGTACTGAAACCCCAAAGTACCTATCCTGGTTATTTGTAAACTCTTCAAGCACATAACCATTCTGTCCCATGTTGTCATAATAGAATGCTGACTCAACAGGCTTCTGTGCATTTTTAGCAACAAAAGAATTGAAATTTGTAATGTTGTACCTAAAGATGCGGCTGCTGAAATCTCGTATACGCACCAGATTATTCCCTCCAAGTTTTAATGTCTGCTTGTCTTTCAAGCCCCAGTTCATCGGTATGATAAACTGACCACCACCGCCAAA
>JBDLTO010000301.1:0-12283 GCA_039805815.1 Bacteroidota bacterium
CGCTACCGCTGGCAACCGCTGTGTTGAGCAGCCTGTTATATCTGTCAGTTGTCCGAAATACATCAATTCCATTTCCATAAATTCCGGTTTCAGGTCAACAATAATTTGAGTGCCGCCAGTAACAACACCACGGCAAGCATGTATTTGAGCATTTGCTGATTGAACTTCCCCGCACCCAGCCATCCACCGAAGGTGCCTCCGGCAAAAGCCACTCCGGCATACACAAACATACCCGGTTCAAAAGCAATGCCTTTTGAGAATTGTCCTGCCAAGCCAGACATTGAATTGACAAAAATAAACAAGGCACTGATGGCAGCGGTTTGTTTCTGGTTGGTCCATTTCAACATAAGCAATACCGGTGAAAGGATGATGCCTCCACCAATTCCAATGAGGCCCGACAAAAACCCAATTACTGCACCAATCAAAAGTGATAAACCCGTTCGGCCCTCCTTCAGTTCATTTTCAGGTGCATTGGGCAAAAAAAGCATCCGTGCTACGGGAATCAGCAACAGTGCTCCAAGAATTTTTTTGTAGACATCAGCATCCAAGGCGATCATACCTCCCACAAAAGAGAGGGGAATGGATGCCAATGCAAAGGGAAGAAACAGCTTCCATTTGAAATGACCACCCCGATAAAACAGGATGAATGCCGACAACGAAACAAAGAGATTAAGCAGCAATGCCGTGGGTTTCATGAATGCAGGAGACATGCTGAAAAGCGCCATCAATGCCAAATATCCGCTTGCACCTCCATGCCCTACCGACGCGTACAGGAAAGCCACAACAAACAGGAGCAATATAAAGAGGAGCTGAATTTCCATTTTAAAGTATCAGTAAGGTAACAAATGAATTTGAATCAAATCGTCTGCAGCCCAGGTTGTTTCCGATTCAGGCAATACGGCAAGACAATTGGCTTGGGCAAAGCTTGCCAGTTTATAGGATTCTTGTCCGGTTAGCAACCTTACTTTGATACCATCATATTCGGCCTTGAGGAAATGGGTTAGTCCCGCCGGTTTTTTGTGTCCTTCTGCAAGAGGCACTAGGGCTTCACGAAGTGAAAGATTCGTACCCATCAGTTTACCCAATGCCGGCCATACATATTGATAGAAACAGGTGAGTACAGAAGCCGGATTGCCTGGGAGTCCGAAAACAGGCTTGTTGCCCTGCATCCCGAAAAGGATTGGCTTTCCAGGCTTTTGCTTCACCTTGTGGAAGATCTTGTCAACGCCACAGGCATCGAAGGCACGCATGGTGAAATCATAATCCCCTACGCTCACCCCTCCGGTCATGAGTACAATATCGTTTTCAGCCAATAAGCTGGCCAACATGGCGATGAGCTGATCAGGATCATCTTTAGCATGCAAGGGTTCAGCACACGCAATTCCCATAGCTGACAATGCCGCGCGCAAGGTGTAGGAATTCGATTCATATACCTGTCCATACCCCAATGAAGTACCCGGCGCACACAATTCATTACCGGTTACCAATATGCCCACGCTGGGGAGAGCCAAAACCTCCACCTCACTGATGCCCATGCCGGCAAGAAAACCTATGGATGCCGGCGTGAGTCTGGTGCCGGCAGGCAAAGCCAAAGAACCTTTTTGAATTTCAGAGCCTATAGGTCTCACATTATCGCCCCGCTTCAGGGGATGGTCATCAATAACCAATTGTCCGTTTTCCACCCTGGATTTTTCCTGAACCACAACGGTATCCGCTCCGGGAGGAACAGCCGCTCCGGTAAAAATCCTTACTGCTTTTCCTGTTTCAATATGCATACCGCTGCTGCTGCCGGCAGCCATTTCCCCTTTCAGGGTGATGCGGTCTCCCATGCTATCAAATGCCAAAGCATAACCATCCATACTGGATTGGGGATAGGCGGGGATATCGAGAAGTGCATATACATCAGCAGCAAGAACGCGACCGTGTGCAGCATCCAAACTTATTTGATGAACGTTGAGCTGTCTTAGTGCATTGCAAATCAATTCCTTAGCCTTTTCAACTGGAATCATCACCTCCATAATCACAATGTTTTTTGAATAATCCATCACCCACCAATGGTGATCATACTTCTGTTTTCAAGTTTAGAAGTCTCTATCTTTCCCATGTCTGTGGTGAATTGTCCACCCAACGCCTTCTTCTTGTCTCGTATACTCTGGTGAATGAGTGGCACCACATCTTCTCCATTGCGAAATGCAGTAAGCAGATCAGTTTCTGTTGTGGAGAAAAGGCAGTTCTTCATCTTTCCATCTGCTGTTAACCGCATCCTGTTGCAGTCTCCGCAGAAAGGTGCACTCATGGTGCTGATGACTGCGAAAGTGCCCTGATGTCCGGGTACTATGTATTTCTTGGCGGTATCATGTTTTTCCCTGTCGAGAGGAAGAACGTCGTATTCATCACTAACCCTGGAAAGTATCTCCTGCCAGGTCATGACTTTGGCACTATCCCAGCGGTTTCCGCTGAATGGCATAAACTCTATAAAACGGATATGTACAGGTTGTTCTTTTGTCCATGCAACAAAGTCGCTGATTTCATGATCATTTAAACCTTTCATCACTACCGAATTCACCCTTACATTTATTCCTTCGCGGAGCATCAGGTCGATGTTGCTGCGAACACGATCAAAATGATCTCTTCTTGTCATCAGCATGAACCGGTCTTTCTGCAAAGTGTCCAAACTGATGTTGAGCGAAGTGATGCCTGCCTTTTTGATGACATCCACAAACTCATGAAGTCTGGTACCATTGGTGGTGATGGTCAGCTTTACGGGAAGCTTTGAAAGCCGATCTATGATGTCTGCCGCATCTTTACGAACAAGTGGCTCGCCACCCGTCAGCCTGATTTTTTTCACACCCTGTGCAACAAATATTTTTGCTATGGCTTCAATTTCATCAGCCTGCATGAGCTTGCTGGCTGGTGTGAATATATACTCCTCTTCGGGCATACAATAAAAGCAACGCAGGTTACAGTTATCCGTCAATGAAATGCGGAGGTAATCATGCACACGGCTGAATCCATCAATGATCATAAAATATTTTTATATGTAAGCAATCGTTCATAATCTTCACGTGTATCGATATCGTAAATTCCTTTTTCAAAATCCAGAATGGCCACCTGCTCAGCCATCCCTTCCAGCAGCTTTCTGGCCCCTGTATCTCCTTTTAAATCAAGCAGCATGCTGAAAACCGATTGGTGAAACAAAGCCGGCGTTCCCAGACGGTCACCATAGCGGCAGGCAGCCACTTGAAGATCAGCACTGGCTTGCAAGTTAATCAACTCCTTAAGCAGATCTGCCTGAAGAAAGGGTTGGTCGCATACTAAAAAAAGGATGCCGTCAATTTGTGGATGACGCGCTTCTACATGACGTATCCCTGCTCTTAAGGAAGCTGCCATGCCTTCTTGCCAATCAGGATTGAGGATTACTTCAATACCTGCCTGTCTGACTTCCGGCAAGATAAGTTCAGCATGTGCACCCAGCACCACCACTACCGGACCATCTCCCAACTCCTGAGCGGCAGCAATTGTGCGTTCCAGGAGGGTTTTGCCTTCAACCTGGAGCAACTGCTTTGGACTGCCTAGCCGTTTGCTCTGGCCTCCAGCCAGAATTACGACACAGGGAGATGTGACCGGGTAATTCATTTATCCATTAATTTTTTTTATGCTTATCTGTGTTGCTGTCCGTGCATGTATAACATCCGTTTTACGTTTTAGTTGTCCACCTTTTGTTCCCGTGAGCACCCCCTGAATCTCAGCAATGATGCTCAGGGCTATCTCCTCAGGTGTTTCAGCACCAATTTCCAGTCCGGCCGGACCATAGACCTTCTCCAACATATCTTCGGTTGCTTCCACACCACCCGCACGCAACTCATCAAGCATGCGTTCGAGTTTTTTCTTCGGCCCGAGCATACCAATGTAAGGCGTCGGGGTTGGCAACAGGGCACTGAGCATGGCCAGATCATAATTGTAGTTGTGTGTCATCATCACAAAAACCGTACGTTCATCCATAGGGAGCTGTTCCAAGACCTGCTCGGGTCTGCTGACCAGTACCTGACAGGCACTGGCAAACCTCTCTGGCCTTGCGTGTGTATTCCTGCCGTCTGCCACCCTTACGTCCCATCCAAGGGTATCTGCTATTTGCATCATGGGAATGGCGTCATTACCTGCGCCCACTACTACCAGTGAAACTGAAGGCTGCAGGTATTCGATAAAGGCAGTTATCGCCCAACCCTCACCGGTGAATTGCCTGAAAACCGACTTTCCAGTTTGCAACACCTGCTTCATTTCTGCTGTCAGGTCTTCCTGCAATGCAGGAAAGGGTTGACTCCCTGACAGATGGCCATCAGCCTCCAGGAGCATACAGGTTCCGGGTTGAAAATTACGTTTGTCAGATAAGTCAAATAATGTCACAAGCACTGCCTGCTGACGGATAGCCAAAGCCTTCCTCAATAACTGTATTGGATTGGCAAGATGATTCGGATTGATTGGTTCGAACAACACCTGTATTACACCAGCGCATCCAAGCTGGATGCCAATAGTCATATCATCTTCATCACTGGTATCGTAGGTTACCAGCTTTGACTGCTGCTGAGAGAGTGCAAACATTGCTTTTCTGAGGGCATCACCTTCTAGACATCCGCCACTGATAGCCCCGGTGAGCTCCCCTTCATCATTGACCAACATGCGGGCACCGGGACGGCGGTAGGAGGAACCATCCAGGTGAACAACAGCGGCCAAAGCTGTTTTTTTTCCCTGCTGCACCGCAGCATCATATGCCTTAACTATTTCTCTTAATTCCTTCACGGTAGAATATACTGATTTTTTTGGATATTTTACATCCCTTCATATTCCAATCCCTGCTCACGGGCCTGGATGTATTTTTCGGGATCTTTTTCGAATTTGACCTTACAGCCATCACAACAGAAATAGACTTTTTCACCCTGGTATTCAATGATGTGCCTGGGATTATTTTTATCCACCGGTACGCCACAAACAGGGTTTATGTAATATTCAGGTGCCGCAACTGTAGCACCGGCTTCTGCAGGCAGTTCCTGTTGTACAAGCACAGACAATCCGTTCTTAACCTGAATGATTTCAGCCAGGATGCTGATGGCCACTTCATCAGGTTGCTTGGCATTGATGTCCAGCCCTGCTGGTGAAGTGATTGTTCCAATTACACTGTCTTCTACGCCGGCATCTTTCAGGTATTGGATGATGGAGGCCGACTTTTTTCTGCTGGCCACAAAACCAAGGTACGCAAATTGCTTTTTGACTGCAGTCATCATCGCCTTTTCATCGTCTTCACCCTGGGTGGCTACAACGATGAAAGAAAGCGGACCGGTCTTGACATTACTCAAATCGATCTGTGTAATCAACTCATCTACTTTATGAAATGTTTTCAGTCCGGCATCCCTTGCCACACCGGTAATGCGAAAGCCTGCGGCATGTCCGAGTTTGGTCAGTGCGTTGGCAATCTCAGTTTTGCCTATAACAACCAAGTGAGGCTGAGGCAAAACGGGTTCTATGAAAATCTCCACAGTTCCTTCACTTTGACAGGTCATTTTGTATTCCATGACATTTCCATGTTTTTGGGGCTGGGTTATATGTTTCCCGATTCTCACCAGTCTGGGTTTACCCGAACTGATGGCATCAGCTGCTTCTTTCAGCACGATGCCTTTGACACAACCACCACCTATCCAGCCAGTAAGCTGGCCGTTTTGCCGGATAATGGCCCTGTCGCCTGCTTTGCCACTGCTAGGCGCCTCACGATTAACCACCAGGGCCACAGCAAAAGGCTCGCTCCTTTTTTTGAGCTCGGCTATTTGTTCTATATGTTTATCCTGCATGCATCAGTATTTTTTCCAGTTCAAGTAAACTCTCAAGGTTGTGGGCACTGCTGAAATCGTCGATAGATGGAAGAGCAGCCTGCATGCCTTTTGCAAGCGGCTGGTAGTCTTTCATTCCCTTGAGCGGATTCAGCCAGATGACCCTTTTGGCTCTCCGGTGTATATGCTGCAGGGCTTTGCCCAGCATGACTGTATCTCCTGTATCTAGTCCATCACTCAACACCAGTATCAGTGGAGAGCCGTTGAGCATTCGTTTGCCATATTTCTCAGTGAACTCCTGCAGGCACTCACCTATTTTGGTGCCACTACTCCAGTTATCAGCTTCGTTGCCTACCTGCCGAAGGACCTCATCAAGCTGTTGCAATTGCAGTGCTTTGGTAATTCGTTTAAGTGTGGTGCTGAACACAAACGCTTCCAGCTGTCTGAAATGTTCCTTGAGGGTACAGATGAAGCGTAGTAGAAAAAAAGAGTACTTATCCATCGATCCACTCACATCCAGTAAAACAATTAACCGCTGCTTCTTGGGAGTATGCATGCGGTAATACAGGTCAACCGGCTCGCCGCCTGTTGAGAGGCTTTTGCGGATGGTTCTCCGCAGGTTGATCTGACCAGCTTTCAGGTCTTGCTTCATCCTGCGGCGCATCCTTACTGCCATTTGTTTGCAAAGTTTACGGGCTATTTCTGCAAGCTCTTCAGCCTCCATGGTATTCAGCAGAGAGAGATCCGTTTTTTTGAGGCGTTCTGCTGCGTTGGCTCCGCTTACATTTTTAGCTTCTTCTTCCTGCGGACCAGACTGTCCAACGCCCAACATGACTACAGAAGCATTCGCTTTTTTATTGAAACTGCCCTGAATGGTGGACTTTCCTTTTCTACCATTCAAGTCTATGGGATTGGTGTCCCAGTAGAGTGCGAACAATTTTTCGAAGACGAGCATTTCTTCCGGCGTATTGCAGAAGATAGACTTAAGTGCTGCTTTGAAAAAAAGACGTTCTTGCAACAAGCCTGTACCCGCAGCAATGATGGCATCCTGGGTCTCACGGATGCCTATATTTAGTCCATGCCCCCTTGCAAATTGTGCAAAGGCAACAATGCCTTCAGACAGGCTGGCGGTTTGAAAAGCCTGGACTTTCTCCATTTCATTTTATTCTGCTGCGTTCATTTCTGATAATACTAACCTGATATCTTCTGATGATTTGAGTATGCTACCTGCCGTTTGCAACATGGATTGCCTGTTCAATTCACGGTAACCCAAGGCCATCAGGCTTTCAGCCCAGTCGATCGTTTCACTCACACCGGGTATTTTAGCCAATTTTTTCTGGCGGAATGCCTGAACATGTTCTACAACCTGCTGCAGCAGATCCGCTTCTATTTCTGGTAGCCTTTGCTGCACGATGGCCATCTCTTTATCCAAGGTAGGGTAATTAATCCAGTGGTATAGACAACGGCGCTTCAGTGCATCACTGAGTTCACGGGTGCGGTTTGAGGTGAGGATTACAAATGGCTTCTGAACAGCCTTGATCGTACCCAGCTCAGGTATGGTTATCTGGAAAGCCGACAGCAATTCCAGCAAAAATGCTTCGAATTCTTCATCGCTCCTGTCCAGCTCATCTATCAACAAAACTGGTGGCTTATCCTCTTGGGTGATGGCCTGTAGTAGCGGACGCTTCAGCAGGTAATCATCACTGAAAATAATTTGCTCCTTCTCTGCTGTGCTTTTATCACTGCCTTCCTGCATGCGGATACCCAGCAACTGTTTCTGGTAATTCCATTCATACACGGCAGCGTTAACATCCAGTCCCTCATAACACTGTAACCTGATGAGGTTGGTGCCGAGAAACTGCGACAAAACCAATGCTGCTTCTGTTTTACCCACGCCGGGCGGACCTTCCAGCAGCAGTGGCTTGCCTAGTTTCAACAGCAGATATAGCGAAGTAGCCATCTCCTCATCAGCTACATATTGGTGTTCACTGAGGAAACGGATAAGCTCTTCCGGATGATTCAATGCTTCTGATCGTTTCATGATTTGCCGCCAAACATCCCTTTGATCATGCTGCCCATCATGGCACCTGCACTCAGGGCGCCTTTCACTTCCTTGCCATCGAGTTGGTTCTTGAAATTACTCACGAACTGGTCGAATACATGGCTTGTTGCGTCTGTCACCAAACGGCTTCCAAACTGGGCAAGCATTCCCTGAACAGTAACATCCATGGTAACACTCACTTCTGTGCCGCCATCCTTTTCAGTTAACAGTCCGTTCAGAAGCATATCAGCTCCACCCTTGCCTTTAACATCAGTACCGCTGCCCTTCATCTTCATGCTGTGGGTAGCTGCGTCACGCTCCAGGAAAGAAATGGTACCGCCATATTTGGCTTTAACCGGACCAAATTTCAGCTCAACTTCACCTTTGAAATTATTGTCATCGACCATTTCAGTGAGTGAAGCGCCTGGCACGCAGACAACGATTTTTTCCGGACTGGTGATATTGGCCCATACATCTGCGATGGGATGCGCCACATGGAATGTTTTTGAAATAGTTGCGTTCATTGTTTCATTTTTTTATGGTGATGATAAAAAACGTGAAAAGCACAACAGCACAGCAAACACGATTCATACACACTGCTGCCGACTTTTCACGTTTTGGTTATGATGTCAATCAGCTTGCGAAAACCCCTTTCTCCTTCAACGCCTTAAAGATTTTAAATGGCGTGATCGGGATATCCAGGTGCGTGATGCCAAATGGACTGAGGGCATCAACGATAGCATTCGCAATGGCTGGAGGTGCACCTACGGTTGGCGACTCACCTACACCTTTGGCTCCGATAGGATGGTGTGGTGAAGGCGTTACGGTATGGCCAGTCTCCCAGCTTGGTGATTCCACCGCTGTTGGTACGAGGTAGTCCATGAATGTTCCGTTGAGGATGTTACCAGACTCATCGTAGATCAGTTCTTCGTACATCGCTGGCGCAATACCCTGGGTAAGACCACCATGCACCTGACCTTGTACAATCATCGGGTTGATGATGTTACCGCAGTCGTCGATGGCCACAAAGCGCCTAACCTTGATTTCGCAGGTCTCCCTGTCGATATCCACCACACAGATGTAAGCACCTGAAGGGAAAGTGAGGTTGGGCGGGTCGTAGTAATGTGTTGCTTCAAATCCAGCTTCCATTCCCTGCGGATGGTTGGTATAGGCGGCAAACACGAGTTCCTGGATGGTTTTGGCTTTCTCCGGAGCACCTTTTACAAAGAACTTACCGGGTTCCCATTCCAGATCATCTTCGCTCACTTCCAAGAGGTAGGCTGCAATTTTACGAGCCTTATCGCGCAGTTTCCTGGCGGCAATAGCTGCAGCTGCACCTGCTGTTGGTGTGCTTCGGCTGGCGTATGTACCCAGTCCGTATGGAGCTGTATCCGTATCACCTTCTTCGATGGCGATATTTTCTGCGGGGATACCGAGTTCCTCTGCGATGATCTGGGCATAGGTTGTTTCATGACCCTGACCCTGGCTCTTTGTACCGAAACGGGCAATGGCCTTTCCGGTAGGGTGGACGCGTATTTCAGCACTGTCGAACATCTTGATACCGAGGATATCGAAATCCTTTGAAGGACCAGCACCAACGATCTCTGTGAAGGTAGAAATACCGATACCCATCAACTCTCCTTTGGCACGCTTCTCAGCCTGCTCCCTGCGGAGTTCATTGTAATTCAGGGCATCCATGGCCTTTTGCAGACCTGCATGGTAATCTCCTGAATCATAAATCCAACCGGTAGGTGATTTCCATGGGAAGTCTTCCTTCTTGATGAAGTTCTGCATCCTCAGGTCAGCAGGATCTTTTCCCACTTCAAAAGCGAAGCGGTCAGTGATCCGCTCAATGGCATGAACAGCTTCTGTTACACGGAAAGAGCAACGGTAAGCAACACCCCCCGGAGGTTTGTTGGTGTATACCGCGTCACATTCCATATATGTTGTTCCGTAATCATAGCTTCCCGTAGCGATGGAGAACATACCTGTTGGGAACTTGGAAGGATTGGCGGAAGCATCGGTATAGCCATGGTCGGCCAGGATTTTGAAACGTGTACCCAGGATTTTGCCATCCTTGGTTCCCGCCATCTCAGCAGTGATGTGGTAATCACGTGCGAAACTGTCGGCCTGGAGGTTTTCACTCCTGTCTTCAATCCACTTCACAGGCTTTCCAACGAGGAAAGATACAGCGATGGCGATAACGTAACCCGGATAAACAGGCACTTTGCCACCGAAACCACCCCCGATATCCGGAGCGATTACACGCACTTTTTCTTCTGTAAGTCCAACATGACCGGCAACCAACGCAATCACTGTACGGATTGCATGCGGCGCTTGTGTGGTCATGTACATAGTAAGGTGATTATTCACCTTGTCATAATCCGCAACGCAACCGCAGGTTTCAATTGAAGCCACATGGATACGTGGGATATGCATTTGCTCTTTTACAACTACATCAGCCGTTTCGAACAGGGTATCTGTTTTCTCCTTATCGCCTGCTTTCCAGTTCCAGATGTGGTTGTCAGCTTTACCTTCTTTATCCGAACGCAGTACTGGTGCAGCTGGATCAAGTGCTTTGAAGGGATCGATAACCGGTTTCATTGGTTCGTATTCCACAATCACCGCCTCACGACCATCCCTGGCAGCATACTTGGTAGTGGCAATAACCGCTGCCACTTCCTGAGATTGGTACATAACAGTGTCTGTAGGCAGCACCATTTGGGTATCGCTCATGAGTGTGGGCATCCAATGGAGGTTATATTTCTCCAGATCGCGGCCCGTTACCACGGCAACTACACCGGGCACCTTCATGGCTTCTTCTATGTTGATTTTCTTTATTTTGGCGTATGCATACGGACTCCTTACGATATCCATATAGAGCATGCCGGGCAGTTTTACGTCGTCTACGTAATTGCCTTTACCTTGAATGAAACGGGCGTCCTCCTTGCGTTTGAGGGAGTGTCCCATTCCTCCGATGGCTTTCGACGTTTTACATTGAATCATGTTGATGATTTTAAATCTTGAATAATGGGATCAAACGAATTCGGGTTCTGTGGATGGCGTTTCTTCACCGCGCATTTTGGCACCGGCCCACTGAACAGCTTTTACGATGTTGTTATAACCCGTGCAGCGACAAAGGTTGCCGGAAATGCCCCAGCGAATTTCGTCTTCGGTTGGATTATTGTTATGTTCCAGGAGTTCCACACAACGCATGATCATGCCTGGTGTACAGAATCCGCAGTGCAAACCGTGATTCTCTTTGAAACCTTCCTGAAGTGGATGAAGGGGTCCTCCCTCTGGGGCAAGTCCTTCAATGGTAGTGATACTTTTGCCATCGGCCTGAACGGCAAGTACGGTGCAGCTTTTAATGCTCTTGCCGTCAAGCAGGATAGTACAGGCACCACAGCTGCTGGTATCGCAACCTATGTGGGTGCCAGTCATGCTCAGGACTTCCCTGATCATGTGCACCAGAAGCAACCTTGGCTCTACATCCAGGGTGTGTTTGGTGCCATTTACAGTTACATTTATTGTTTTGTTCATCGTGTATAGTATGAATGGTAATCGATTGTTAGGATGCCATGGCGCGCTCTGCAGCCTTTTTGATCATGCGCTTCACCAGTACGCCGGTAACATGACGCTTGTAATCTTCAGAACCACGGAGGTCGGCACTTGGATTACAATCTTCAGAAGCGTATTGGGCAGCAAGGAGTATGTTTTCTTCTGTGAGCGGTTTTCCAACCAAAGCCTCTTCACTGCGCGTTGCACGCAATGGTACAGGGTTTACATTGGTTAGGCCTATACCGGCAGCTGTTACGATGCCGTCACTGCCAATTGTGAGCTGAACAGCAACACCAGATGTGGCATAATCTCCAACTTTACGCTCCAGCTTATGGTAGGCATTGCCTGTTCCTGCAGCAGGTACTGGAAGCCTGATTTCAGTCAGGATTTCTCCTTGCTGAATAGCCGTCATGTAAAATCCAAAGAAAAATTCATCGATGGGCACTTCCCTTTCACCATCGGCACCGGTGATAACCACACTGGCGCCCAGTGCTATCATCACTGCAGGGTGATCATTGGCTGCGTCACCATGTGCAAGGTTTCCACCAAGGGTTCCCATGTTGCGGACCTGTGGATCGGCAATGAGCTTGGTTACATCCTTAAAAATCGGGAAATGCTGTGCAAGGAGCGCTGAATGTTCCAGATCTGCTTCACGGGCAAGTGCACCAATGCGCACTACACCATTTTCTTCCTTGATATCTGAAAGACCGGGAATCCCGTTGATGTCTATCAGATAACCAGGAGAAGCAAATCTCAGCTTCATCATGGGGATAAGGCTGTGGCCGCCCGACAATACCTTGGCTTCATCGCCGTACTGGTTGAGCAGTGCAATCGCCTCGGCCAGGGTGCCTGGAGATTCGTA